>JACOUK010000064.1 GCA_016177905.1 Candidatus Spechtiibacteriota bacterium
ACGGCGAGGGCAATCACGAGGGGCAAGTCTGTACGCAAGTCTTAACGTCGGCGCGGCATCCCGCATTTGGGCAATGTGTCACATTCCCCAGCTCCTGCATTCCACCCGGATGGGAAAAAGTTGACTCGTGCGAAGGACAAAATCTCAAAGTAAATCCCGCTACTGAAAATAATCAGGAAAATAATAAAGAAGAGGGTCAGGAATCGCAACAGCAAATCTTTCCCATCCTTCCCATTACGCCATTCCCAAAGCCGACTTTGTTTGTCTCGCCAGTTCCAGAAGCTCAAGTTACGCCATTCACTAAGCCCGTTATTACGCCGTTTCCAACTTTCAACGAATTCCAAAAACCAATTATCACTCCTTTCCCGACAATAAATGCAACGCCATTCCCGATCTCGACTATAATTCCTTTTCCAACTATAAGCATAACGCCGAAACCTACCATCACGCCGTTCCCCACGATTACTCCATTTCCGACCGTAACTGCATTCCCGACTATAGAAATAAAACCAACTCCTGTTGAAACTCCGTTTCCTACCGTGACTTCGTTTCCGACCGTAACGCCATTTCCAACCGCAAGCATCACTCCGCTCCCGACTTTCATACAATCTACTCCTCTACCGACAACAACACTCACTCCTTAGAATATGAAGCAATTCTAAAGGGGCGTTCTGCGGCTCATTACTTCTTCAGAACGCCCCTAAGTATTTGCTTCCATTTTTTCTCCTTATCTCTTTAATTTAAAATGTTCCAAGTCCTGCATGAAGCGCAACCGCAGGATTTTTCTGTCTTTAGGATGACCCTCACCAGCTCGGCTGGGGTAACTCCGTGAATGTCAAGGCGTCCGACATCAATTAGATGGAGCAGCTCGGCGAACTTTCCATGCGCCTTTTCGAGCGCGCTCCACTCGTCGTCATCAAGCTCTTCTTTAGAAAAAAGAGCTTTTTTGGCTCCCCTTCGAAGCAGCTCTATGGAATTCATCCTGTATCTCCTTTTTGTAGTCTGTTAAAAATGAGCCGCGCCGACTTGCGATTAATCAATCGCAAACCGCGCGCCGATCATTGTCGTTAGTAGTATACCATATATTCAAAATTTTGTCAATACTTTTAGTCTCCACTCCTTGCGTTGTATAGTAAAATAAGGTACTTTGAAAAAGGAAAAAGACGATGCGAAGAACTCTCAAATATCCAAATTTGCAAAAAACCGATCCTGAAATTGCCGCCTTTAACCGCCTCGAAGAAGAAAGGCAGTTTTGGTATGCGGATTTTATCGCGTCAGAAAATTACGCCTCGCCTGCCGTACGCGAAGCAAGCGCCTCGGTGAACACAAACAAGTATTCGGAAGGTTATCCCGGAGCGCGATACTACAAAGGAAGCGATATCGCGATAGATCCAGTCGAAATTCTAGCGCAGAAGAGAGCGCTTGCGCTGTTCGCGCTTGACGAAGATACATGGGGAGCAAATGTTCAGCCCGCTTCCGGAAGCGAAGCAAATTTTGCGGTGTACGGAGCATTGCTCAAACAAAAAAATCATCCCGAAAATGAAGATGTTGCTCTTGGAATGCGGCTTGATTTTGGCGGCCACCTTACGCATGGGTTTCACGTCTCTTTTTCCGGCAAATTTTTCCATTTCGAACAATACGGCCTCGATGAAAACGAAATCATTGATTATGACCAAGTCGAGAAGCTCGCTGAAACCTGGAAGCCGAAACTCATAGTCTGCGGGGCTTCAGCGTATTCTCGGATCATAGATTTTGAACGATTTGGCGGCATCGCAAAAAAACACGGCGCGCTCTTAATGGCCGATATCGCCCATATCGCTGGTCTTATCGCGGGCGGAGTCCACCCCTCCCCTTTCCCGCACTGTGATATTGTCACGACTACAACGCACAAAACCCTTCGCGGCCCGCGAGGAGCGATTATATTTGCGCGCAAAGATATTTTACTTGTCCCTCCAAACAGTAAAGACAATAAAGCAAAGAGCCTTTTCCAGCTTATAAATCAAGCGGTCTTTCCGGGCCTTCAGGGAGGACCTCATAATCAGCAAACCGAAGCGATAGCAGTGTGCCTCAAAGAAGCAAGCACCCCCGAATTTCGCGCGTACGTAAAATGTATCGTAAAAAACTCCCAAGCCCTTGCCCAGTCTCTTCAAAAATATGGATTTCGAATTATCTCCGCGGGAACTGACAATCACTTGATGCTTCTCGACTTGCGCGCGTTTGATGTTACAGGAGAAGACGCCTCGGAATGGCTGTATCGGGCAGGAATTGTAACAAACAAAAATGCGATTCCCAATGACCCCCGGCCTCCGCGGCTTGCCTCTGGGATACGGCTTGGAACTCCTGCCGCGACAACTCGCGGAATGGGAACGCGGGAGATGAAACAATTCGCGCGCTGGATATACGAAATT
The DNA here is from genome assembly GCA_016177905.1 of Candidatus Spechtiibacteriota bacterium. GTDB lineage: Bacteria > Patescibacteriota > Minisyncoccia > Spechtbacterales > HO2-43-30 > JACOUK01. Next base: position 2,409 of record JACOUK010000064.1, read on the forward strand.
ATGCAGGACCATTCCGAACAAAATCTTCAAAAAATAAAAGGGCAAGTCCGAGCACTTTGTCAAAAATTTCCCCCGCCAGGATTTAATTAACAGCAAAGGAGATTATCTATGGCAATACTACTTGATGGAAAACAAGTTTCACGGAAAGTTCTTCTGGAACTTACGCCGGAAATCGAAAAGATAAACGCGCGACTGCATCCACATACACTTCGCCTTGTTATTGTAATGGTTGGCAGCCATCCCGCGTCAGAAGTGTTTATAAAAAGGAAGAAAGAAGTTGGAATGGCTCTCGGGATAACAGTTGACATACGCAGATTTCCAGAGCATATAGCGACCAATAAACTGCGCGCGGAGGTCGCGACAATCGCGAGAGACAAAACAGTGCGCGGCATAGTAGTGCAACTTCCCTTGCCTCCGCACATACACGAACAAAAAATACTGGACGCGGTTCCTGTGGAAAAAGATGTGGATGTCCTTGGCTACAAAGCCGCTGGAAAATTTTACGTAAATAACAGGGAGTTTACGATCCTGCCCTCAACTCTCGCGGGGATATTGCGGCTTCTCCATGAATACGGCCTTGACGATTTCACCGGCAAAAATGTTGTGGTCGCAGGCTCCGGAAAACTCGTCGGCAAGCCTGCGATAAATTACTTTATGCGGAAAGAGGCATCGGCAAGCGCATTCAACATACGGAGCCGCACCACTGATAAGGCAGGCGCTCTCAAAATGGCAGATATTATAATCTCCGGAGCCGGAAGCCAGGGGCTCATAACCGGAGAGATGGTGACGGACGGAGTAGTTGTTGTTGACGCCGGCGCCTCAAAAGATCCAAATACAGGAAAATTAGTCGGCGATGTTGATTTTGAATCAGTTGAACCCAAAGCAAGCTATATCACCCCGGTCCCGGGGGGCGTGGGCCCAATGACGGTCGCCATGATTTTTTACAACCTCGTGCAGCTCACGAAACAACGCCTCAAAATAAAATAAATCGGTCCGCCTCACGGACCGATTTTTTTCTTGAGAATCTCTGCCGTAACTTGTGGGTTGGCGGAACCTTTGGTTTCTTTCATAACTTGACCGACTAAAAACTGTAGGGTTCCTTCCTTGCCAGACGCGTAAGCTGACACAGCTCTAGGATTGAACTCGATAACTTTACTAATTATTTCTTCTAGCTCTCCTGCTTCGCTCACTTGCCCAAGCCCTTTATCCAGTATAAGCTGATGCGGGTCTCCGCCGGTTTTTAACATTTCTGGAAGCAAGTCCTTTGCCCCCCTGCTTGAAAGTTTTCCAGTATGAATAAGACTTACAAACTCCGCGAAATTCTCGGGAGAAATTTTACATTTGGTAATGGACGTATTATTTTCCTTCAATAACTTTCGCACGTCAGTCGTGAGATAGTTTACGGCAAGGGTTAGAAGCTTTTGCCGCACTCCTGCTTCTTCCCGCGCATGACCTTGCGCCTCTTCCCACGCAATGAGTTCGCTAATCACTTTCTCGAAGTAATCCGCGAGTTCTTTATCGCGCACAAAAATCTCCGCAAGAGCTGTGTCAATATGAAATTCTTCGATAAATCGCTTTCTTTTTTGTTGAGGCAACTCCCCGATCAACCTTCGCATTTCATCAAGAGGAAAACCTTTCTCTTGTGTCAGGTGAAGCGGAGGGATGTCTGGTTCAGGAAAATATCGGTAGTCATGCGCCTCTTCTTTCGCTCGCTGACTAAATGTTTCCTGCCGCGCGTCGTTCCAGCCCCTTGTCTCTTGCGCCACCTTGTCTCCATTTTGCAGAACTTCATTTTGCCGTTTTATTTCATATTCAATCGCTTTTTCCACAGATCGAAAAGAATTAAGATTCTTTACCTCAACTTTTGTGCCGAGCTTCTGCGCATTCGCTTCCGCGAGCGAGAGATTTACCTCTACCCGCATTTGTCCTCTCTCCATATCCGCGTCTGAAGCTGTTAGATACCATAAAATAAGCTGAAGCTCCTCGGCGAATTTCACCGCGTCCTTTCCTGAATGAATATCCGGTTCTGTCACAAGTTCCATCAAAGGCATTCCCGCGCGATTAAAATCAACGAGTGAATAATCCGCGCCTTCAGGATGCAAAAGCCTTCCCGCATCTTCTTCAAGATGAATTCGCCGAATCCGTACCCTCCTGCCTTCGCCAATATCAAGATAGCCATTCTCGCATAATGGCTTATCATACTGACTAATCTGGTATCCTTTCGGCAGGTCTGGATAAAAATAACTTTTTCTGTCAAACTTTGAAAATTCCGCAATTTTACAATGGAGCGCAAAAACCAC
>JACOUK010000065.1 GCA_016177905.1 Candidatus Spechtiibacteriota bacterium
GCACTCAATTCCCGTAAGTATCAAAAAGTACGCTCCTTCAACAAAGGTTATATCAACAACATTAAAAATATCTACATTGCCGCGCAATTTCGCTTCAATGCGCTTCACACCCTTTACCACCACCGATATTTTCCCAAAATCTTTTGTGTATAAAACAACGCGCTCATCGCGCTCGCGGAAATCCTCGCGGTGAAGAATGATTCCCTTGGTGCTGTACATATAACAATGACTTTATAATACTCCCAAGCACGCTGATTTTCAACAAAAAAGCCCCGCTCGCCTCGCTTCGCGCTTGGCGAAGCGGGGCAGTTGCGGGGCTGATCCTCTTTATGGAACAGGGACAAACGTATATGTCTGCCATGTCTTTTTTACTGCTTTTACTTCTCCGGCGTGCTCATCCCTCGTAGCTGTAGCGTGCTTTTCTATTACAAGAAGGTACTTGCCGGGTCCTACAAAGCCGCCGGGGAAATCAACCACTTCCTTATCGCCGCCCTGCTTGATGATTGCGCACCGGCGCGTAAGGTCTGTCGCACCCCCACTTATTTTTCCCTCTGCTACAATATAGACTGAACCTTCCCTGTAGTAAGACGCCATTTCTACGGCAAACGTCTTATTGGGAAGAGAGGAAAAGCAATTTCCCGCTTCATATTTGAAGACTCCCAAACCAAGTAAAGCCGTGGCCGCGATCCCGCAAAACAAGGCTATAAAAAGACCTCCACGACCGAACAAGACTCGTTCGTTATTAGAATTATTACTGGCAAAACTCGCCATCAAACATATTGCTCCAAGAACAATACCCACAGCCGCTGCAAAAAACCTAAAAATTATTACAATTTCCCTAGGGCTACCCAAAACTCCTATTTCCATCGCACCCTCCTTTTTTATGTTGGTAAAGGTCTGTCAAGCCTTATCAAAGCTCCTCCTTTCTCTTTAGTCCATGATAAATGTCTTCTCATAATTTGTCAAGCCCCGTGATGACCTTCCACTTTCTCTGTGCTTGCTTAAAGCGCACAGAAGAAAGAGGAACTGATCAAGTACTATTGAACGAATTTTAATTCATCTACAACGAGCCCCGCAACTGCGGGGCTCGTTTGTGTGGAAGGTCATTACAGGGTCAAGCCCCTAAAATTTCAAGCACCGTATATCTCCTTTTTCCCCCCGGTGTGATGATCTCAACTTCCTCCCCTTGTTTTTTGTCCAAAAACGCCTTCCCTATGGGAGAATCAAATGAGATTTTGCCGTCTTTTGGAGAGGACACTTGGGGGCCAACGAGTGAAAATACGCGCTCGCCGCCTTCTTCGTCGCGCGCGCGAAACGTGGAACCGATATGAATTGTATCGCCCCCTCCTTTTTCCTCAACGATCTCCGATTCCGCGAGTTTTTTTTCGAGAGTTCTTACGCGACTCTCTGTGTCCCGTTGCCGCTCTTTCGCGTCCGCGTATGCCGCGTTTTCGGAAAGATCGCCTTGGCTTATTGCTTCCTTTAAGTCTTTCGCGATCTGCGGCCGATCTATTTTATAGAGCCGCTCGAGTTCAGCCTTGAGTTTGTTATATTCGTCTTTGGTTAAAATATTCGCCATGTTTCAAAATAAAAACTAAAAATGAAAAGATAAAAATCACAGATAAAAATCTAAAAAGCACTTCCGATACCTTTTAATTTTAGATTCTGATTTTTCATTTTTCATTTTTCATTTTTTTATCCCAACCCACACCTTATTTCCCTCCCATGCAAATTCACCCCATCCTTCTCCGTCTTCTCTCCTGCCCTCGACCTCTTGTATCACATTCGCGTTGTTTTGTCTCTTGAGAGGGATGGCCCATCGCTGAATAATTTCTCCTAACTCCTTGCTCGTTGAATAATATATCTCAATTCTATCTTTTGGCCTAAGGCCTGCCGCCTTTCGCGATTCCTGCACATGGCGCATCAACTCTTTCACAAATCCCTCCTCCCGCAATTCTTTGGTCATCTCTGTGTTCAACGCAACCAAAATATCGCCCTCGGTGTTTACTTTCCAAAATTCATTTTCTACCTGAAATCCATCTTTCATTTTGTATTCCACGACTTTAAGATTGAGCTCATCGGCCATAATCGCGCTCATTTCCTTCGAAAATTTTACGCTCGCGGTAAGTTGAGATAGCGGCTGGCGCACTTTTATTCCCGCGCGCGCGCGAAGCTCATGTCCCATCTCAACAACTTTCCGAGCCTTGGCCATCTCGCCCTCAATTTTTTTCTTGATATGTTTTGTATCGGCTTTCGGGAAGTTTTCCCAGTGCACAGACCGTGTATATCGTATATTGTATATTGTATATTGCAACTCCTGATGCATGTGCTCGCTTAGAAATGGAATGAACGGCGCGCAGAGTTTACTCACCTCTAAAAGCACAAACCCCAAAACTTGCTCGGCTTCCTTCTTCTCGCCTTTTGTCCGCGGGGTTTGAAATCTTTTCCGCGAACGCCGAATATACCAATTTGAGAGGTCATTGATCGTAAAATTTTCAACATCTCTCGCCGCGCCGGTTATATCATACAAATCTAGTTTTTTACCAACATCTAAAATTAACCCGTTGAGCCGCGAAATCACCCATTTGTCGAGAACGTGTTTTGGATTATAAAATTTACCGGACTTCTCTTGGCTATAGGTCTTATAGAAAAGAACGGTATTGAGAAGTGTTGAAATGAACTTGCCGTAGGTCTTGCGCACATCGTTTTCATCAAACTTCTTGTAATCTCCCGGCTGATTCAACGTGTAAAAATACCACCGAAGCGCGTCGGAACCATACTTTTGAATAATAATCCACGGATCAACCGTATTGCCAACGGATTTCGACATCTTCTTCCCGTGCTTATCCAGCACGTGCCCAAGCGAAATCACATTTTTGTACGGCGCCCGCTTGCCAAGAACCGCAGCTACGGCCAAAAGCGTATAAAACCATCCCCTTGTCTGGTCTATGGCCTCCGATATATAGTCTGCCGGATATCCCGCAGCCCCAGACGCGAATGGCATTGCTCCCGAGTCAAACCACACATCCGCAAGCTCCGGCACTCTTTTCATTGCGTCAGATGATGCGTCTTTGCACGAAGGACACTGGAAAAACACTTCGTCAACGTACGGCCGATGCAGATCAATTTCTCCTCTCTCGTTTCGTGGCGCTTGTGTGCCAAGTTCTTTTATTGAGCCTACGATCCGCACATATCCGCATTTTTCACATTTCCATATAGGTAGTGGGGTGCCCCAATAACGAGATCGAGAGAAATTCCAATCTTTTACTTCTTTGAGCCACTCGCCGAAACGCCCTTCTTTGATATGCTTTGGAATCCAGTTGATTGTGCTGTTGTTTTTCAAAAGTTTTCCGCGCAAAGACGCCATTCGTATAAACCACGAGGGTCTCGCGTAATAGAGCAAGGGCCACTTGCATCGCCAGCAAAAAGGATATGAGTGGATGTGGGGCTCTTTCTTGTAGAGAAGATTCCGAGCGAAAAGATCAGCGATAATTTCAGGCTCCGCGTCTTTCACAAACTTCCCTTGCCACTTTGGCACAAGATTGTTGAATTTCCCGCTTTCGTCTACGGTATGGACTTTTGGAAGACCGAGTTTTTCTCCGAGATTGTAATCATCTTCACCGTACATAACGGCCGTGTGTACAATGCCGGTGCCCTCTTCTGTCGTCACA
>JACOUK010000019.1 GCA_016177905.1 Candidatus Spechtiibacteriota bacterium
ACATCCGCGCGTACTCCGACTCTCCAGTTTTTAGAATCCTCCTATCCGTCCTGCCTTCTTCAGGCATCGGGCATCGCGGTTGGCCTCCCTTGGGGAGAGCCGGGAAATTCGGAAACCGGACATCTCGCTCTTGGCGCGGGGCGGACTGTGTTTCAATCTATCGCAAGGATTAAGACGTCCATTCAGGACGGTTCTTTTTTTGAAAACCAAACTCTCAAAAACGCGGCAAACCATGTAAAGAAAAATAAGTCTTCGCTCCACTTGATGGGCCTTGTTTCTTCCGGCTCCGTGCATAGCTACATTGACCATCTGTACGCGCTTCTCGATTTTGCAAAACTCGAGGGAATTTCAAATGTTTTTCTGCATATTTTTACTGATGGGAAAGACAGTCCGCCGCAAGAAGCGGCAAAATTTGTTGCTCTTCTTGCAGAAAGAATGCGCTCTCAAAATCTCGGAACTGTAGCGTCCCTTATGGGGAGGGTGTACGCGATGGATCGCAATGATGCTTGGGAATACACGCAAAAAGCTTATGAACTGCTGGCCGAAGGGAAGGGAGAGGCGAGCGAAGACCCGGTCCAATACCTCGCCACATCCTACGTGCATGGGATAACCGACCAATACATAAAGCCTGCAGTTCTTGCGCGACCTCATTTCATTAAAGAAAACGACGCGGCTATATTCTTTAATTTCCGGGAAGATAGCGCGCGGCAACTCACGGAAGCGTTTATTGATCCTCTCTTCAACGGCTTTCCTCGTAAAAAAATCGAGAATCTTTTTTTCGTGACGATGACGCAATACGAAGAGAAAATTCCCCTCTCGCGCGTCGCGTTCCCCCCGCTAAAAATCAGCTACCCTCTTGCAAGAATCCTTTCTCAAAGGCACAAATCGCAGCTCCACATCGGAGAGTCTGAAAAATACGCCCATATCACATATTTTTTTAACGGACTCAACGAAAGGCCATATCCTCTTGAAGAACGCATATTGATCCCCTCTTTTGGCACTCCCCATTATGAGGCATACCCCGAGATGGGAGCTTTTAAAATTATGGACAAAGTCCTTGGGGCAATCGGCACATTTGATTTTATTCTTATTAACTTTGCCAATGCCGATATGCTCGGACACACCGGCGATATGAGCGCTGTGATAAAAGGCGTCGAGGCAGTTGATCTCTGCCTAAGCAAACTTATGGAGAAACGCGACCGAGAAACCGCGATCCTTATTACCGCAGACCATGGCAAAGCGGAAGAAATGTTTGATGCTAAAGTTCGCGCTGTGAAAACAAGGCACACCTCAAATCCAGTGCCGTTCTATCTTATCCACGAAAACAAAAAGGGGGCCTACAGAACCCCTCTTTCCCAGAAAAAACCGATTGGAATACTCGCCGATGTAGCGCCTACAATCCTCGATCTTATGGGAATCCCGGTCCCAAACGAAATGACTGGACAAAATCTGCTGCCGGTATTAGAGTCTAATACCCAATAAATTGTTCAGTCTCAATACTGTCCGGAGCAACTCCCATCTCCAAAAGAACCGCTTGCATTGAAAGAACCATGAGAGGCGGGCCTGTAATGTAGTACACGGGCAGCTTCAAATCCTCGACATATTTTGCGAGCATCTCTTTCGATATATATCCCCGCTCTCCATTCCATGTCATCTTTGATTTTTTCATCTCTGTCATCGTTGGTATGAATGTATAATTTTTATTTTCCTTCTCAATTCCCCTAAGTTCTGAAATATACGCGGCATCTTCGGGCCTGTAATTTGAGTAAAAAAGGGAAAGTTCGCCCGCGAGCCTCCTCGCTGTCGCGTCGAGGATGATGCTTCGAAACGGGGTGATCCCAATACCTCCGGCAAGAAACACGGCGGGCTTGCCTTGAGTTTTGTCTAGCGTCATTGATCCGTAAGGACCTCTAAGTTCAACTTCGCTTCCAATCTTCATTGTTCCAAACTCTCTCTTAAACGCGGTGTCGCGCATGCGGCACGCAACGATCAAATCCTCCTCATAAGGAGCGCTTGCGAGACAAAAGACCCGACGATTGCCCTCGGCGTCTGTTTCTTTTGGATTGATGAGCGTAACCAACACATGCTGACCGGCGATAAACTCAAATCCTTTTGGCTTCTCGAAACGAAATTCCATCGTACTCTCGGCGATCTCTTTGCGCGCTTTTAGATTGACGACAAAGTAGTTTTCTGCCATTTTGAGAATTTAAAAACCGATCATCGAGAAAAGCTACTCTGCCCGAATCTGCGCGAACCTCCTTCTTCCTGCCCGAATAATCATTTTGTTTTCGAGCACAACCTCTTGATCCCCGTAAGATACACTTTCCCATTCTCCATTTCCGCCAGGTCGCTGAATATGAATTCCCCCCTGCTCAATGAGCCGCCGCGCTTCGTTCTTTGAACCAACAAGGCCAGCCGCGATAACTAATTCAACAATATTCATTTTCTCTTTTTTCACCGTCACTTCGCGCATTCGCGAAGGAGCCTCTTTCCCTCCAAAAACTTTTCCGAATTCCGCTTCTGCCTTCTCCGCGGCATTCGCATTGTGATACATCGTGACAATTTCCCGCGCAAGCCTTGCTTTCGCGTCTCGAGGATTCAGCGATTTCACCATCTCTATTTCTTTAAGCGCGACCTCTGTGCATAATTCAAAACACTCCCACAGCATCTCGTCTGGGAGGGCCATCACTTTCCCGTACATGTCTGGCGCGCTATCGTCCAAAGCTCTAACGTTCCCTTCGCTCTTTGACATTTTTGCTCCGGTAACTGGGTTCGCCAAGAGCCGCGTGGCAACAACGAATTTCTCTTTTTTTAAGTACCTATTGACTAAATCCCGCCCCACAAGCATATTAAACAGTTGGTCGTTCCCGCCGATTTCAATATCTGTCTCAAGCGCCACCGAATCATACCCTTGCATCAATGGATATAAAAATTCGTGTACGCCTATGGGGCTTTCTTCTTGTATGCGCTTCTGGAACATATCGCGCGCGAGCATCTGCTGAACTGTAAACGACGAGGCGAGCTCCAATACCTTGCCAAACGACATTTTTCCAAGCCATGCGCTGTTGTACGCGAGTGCCACGGGATTTTCTTTTGAATCAAAATCCAGAATTTTCCCTGCTTGGCTTTTGTACGTATGCACATTTTCCAGCACCTGATCCTCGTCGAGCGGGACGCGCGTCTTTGCTTTGCCTGAAGGGTCTCCGATGCGAGCGGTAAAATCCCCGATCAAAAGCGTCACATGGTGCCCCAGCTTTTGAAAACGTTTTAAAAGAAGAAGGGGTATTGAATGTCCAAGATGGATATGCGGACTGGTGGGATCTATGCCCAAATACACATTCAGCTTTCTTCCGCCCGAAAACTCCTTGAGCATCGCCTCGCGCGAGGGGATGATTTCCGCGATCCTACGCGTACACAGTTCGTTTATTTGATCAGCTTTTGATGTCATAATAAAAGACTATAGGCATCATACGATATGCGTGCAAAAAAATCAAAATTTCACATCGTCGCGTTCCTGCTGAAACTTGGGCTTCTCTTTTTTATTTTCGGCGTAATTGCCGTTGGCGGGGTTTTCGCGTACTACGCGAAGGATCTTCCGAATCCATCCAGCATTCAGGAAATTAAAATGCCGGAATCCACAAAAATTTACGATAGGTCCGGAAAAACTCTCTTATACGACATCCATGGGGAGCAAAAACGCACCGTGGTGCCATCTGACGAAATTCCGCAGTTTATGAGAACAGCGACAGTTGTTGCCGAAGACAGCAATTTTTATCATCATTTCGGAATCGATCTTAGGGGAATCGCCCGCGCAGTGCTTACAAACCTAAAAAGAAAAACGGTGCTCCAGGGAGGATCCACCATAACCCAACAACTCATTAAGAACATCTATCTTTCCCCCGAACGCACGCTTCAAAGAAAGGTAAAAGAAATAATCCTTGCCTTTGAGATCGAGCTCAAATACAGCAAGGATGACATACTGCACATGTATCTCAACGCCGTGCCTTACGGATCCAACGCCTACGGAGTCGAAGCGGCAAGCCAAACATTTTTCCAGAAACGCGCAAAAGACTTAACCATTGCCGAGTCCGCGCTCCTTGCCTCTCTTCCAAAAGCCCCGACCGTCTACTCTCCTTTTGGCAACCACCCGGAACAGCTCAAAAAAAGGCAAGAATATATTTTGGAGCGAATGCGCCGGTTAGGATATATCACGGACACGCAATACGAAACTGCGGCGCACGAAACCTTGAACTACGCCCGGCAGGATCAGGGCATTAAAGCCCCTCACTTTGTGATGTATGTGAGAGAATATCTTGAACAAATATATGGCGCGGATCGTCTTGAAAACCTAGGGCTTACTGTAAGGACAACCCTCGACTGGGAGCTCCAGCAGGAGGCGGAAAAAATTATAACAGAGTGGTCCGGAAAAAACGAGAAGCAGTTTCTTGCGAAAAACGCGGCCCTTGTTGCTCTCGATCCTTCTTCTGGTCAAATTCTTGCCATGGTTGGCTCGCGCGATTACTTTGACATTCAAAATGACGGAAACGTCAATGTCTCCATGCGCCCGCGCCAGCCCGGCTCCTCTTTTAAGCCTTTCGCGTACGCGGAAGCTTTTCAAAAAGGCTACACTCCGGATACTATGATTTTTGATGTTCAGACAAATTTTGGGGTCCAGGGAGCAGAAGAATACATTCCACAAAACTACGACGAAAAATTCCGCGGGCCATTAACCTTCAAAGAGGCTCTCGCCCAATCAAGAAATGTGCCCTCCATTAAAGTGCTGTACCTTGCAGGCATCAACGACACGCTGACCCTGGCACACTCAATGGGAATCACCACACTGAACGAACCTTCGCGATACGGGCTTTCTCTTGTTCTTGGGGGAGGCGAGGTAACGCTCCTTGACGAAACATCCGCGTATGGGGTGTTTTCCCAAGACGGAATGTATAACCCCAAAACTCCGCTTCTTTCTGTCACCTCAAAGAGCGGAGACGTGCTTTTCGAATTTACTCCCAAGCCCCAGCAAGTCCTTGAACCAGAAGTGGCTCGCCTTATAAACTCCATTCTTTCGAACAATAATTTGCGCGCGCCGGTATTTGGAGAAAAAAACTACCTTGACCTTTCCCCTCTAGAATCTGCCGTAAAGACAGGCACCACCCAAGAGTTTCGCGATGCCTGGACTGTCGGATACACAAAAGATATTGCTGTCGGAGTCTGGGTCGGCAACAACGACAACTCAAAAATGCGAGGCCGCGCGGATGGCTCAAAGGTTGCCGCTCCCATATGGAACAATTTCATGAAAAAAGTATACGAACTAAAGGGTCCGCAATCAACAAAATTCGCCCCTCCACAACCAATACAAACCGCAAAACCGATCCTAAACGGCGCGCTTGAGGGTTCTCTCATCATTCCTATTGACACGATCTCGCACAAACGAGCGACTCCATATACCCCGAAAGAGCTTGTTTTGGAGAAGGTGTTTTATCAGCCCCACTCCTTGCTTTTCTTTGTTCAAAAAGACAATCCCCAAGGAGACCCGCCGGCAAATCCTGCGAGCGATCCTCAATTTGCTCTTTGGGAAGAAGGAGTCACGGCGTGGATTCAAGATATCAAAAACTCCCCTGAACAAACTTCGACCTCGTCTCTTCTTTTTGCCAGTCCCCCGGACGATTTTGATGACGTGCACACAGAAGAATCACTGCCCCAAATTTCGCTTCTTTCTCCCGCCGAACACGAGACAGTCCGGAGCGATGTTCCTTTTCACGTCCTTTTAAAAGTGCAGAATACATTCCCCGTGCAAAAGGTTGAAATCTTCTTCGACGACATAATTTTAAAAACTATCTCGCCCCTCAATATCCAAAATCAGGAATACTCTACTTTCTTGAAAGTCCCTCAAGGAGGAGACGCGGAGAAAATTCACATCCTTACGCTCCGCCTTTTCGATACCGTCTTAAATAAAGGAGAAGTGTCCCGCGAACTTTTCTTCCAGTAACCCGGCGCGTCTCTGTATGCGCTTCTTTGCGGGCTTAGGAGATAAAGCGAATCTTTTTTACGTTTTTTGAACGCGCTTGCACTCGGTGTTTGATTTCTTCTTCTTGAAATCTTAGTTCCGCGAGCAGAAATGGATTCGCTACTTTCACAAGCAATACGCCGTCCTTGGAAAGAGATACGGCCTGTGTCTTTGAAGCCGCGCTCACATTCACTTTTTCAATAACATCCCTCCATTCCTTTCCCCATGCGCGCCCTTCAAGTTCACAAAGCACATCCTTACGATTCTGAAAACGCTGGAGCGCGCCTTTAATGCTTTGAAACATATCTATGTTTTAATAGGCATCACGACATAACGAAAATCATCGCTGCCTACAGGCGCAAAAAGAACGGGGCTTATTTCTTCATTACACCTCACGCGCATGCGCGCAGTCTTCATGCGTTGAATACCATCTAGAAGATACTGAAAATTAAAAACGAGTTTTCGTTCTTTCCCGTGAATCGCGCATGAAATAAAGGACTCATAATCCCCAGACGCCGCGTCTCCGGAACTTACCTCCATTCGTTGTTTTTGGGGGTCTATGCGCAAAGTCACTTCGTTAATTTTGTTTGAAAAAAGACTCGCGTTTTTTATGTGTCTCATACATTCTTCCCGGGAAACCTCAACTTCGGTCAAAAAAGAAGTTGGGATAATCTGCTCGTATTGGGGATATTCTCCGTCGATAATCCTGCTCACCAAACGAATCTCAAGCATCAAGGAATCCTCGGGTATATTTTTTATAATGAGCTGATTATGATCAACCTCGAGTGTTAATGGACAATGAACGCCCTCAAATACTTTTAATATGAGATCGCACGTCTTGTGCGGAATAATCGTCTTTTTCACATTGCTTTGTTTTAATGAGTAAGGGATTTGCTTCTCGGCAAGCCGAAAACTGTCTGTGCCAACAAACCATATGCCGTCTTTTTTTACCTCGACATACGCTCCGGAGATTTCTGGCTTTATGTCAAGGAGAGAGCAGGAATACAAAACTGAAGAAATACCATCGCACAGATCCCCGCTTTGCATCGCGAGATCTTCTTTGCCGCTCGCTTGCGGGATTAAAGGGAAATCATTCCCAGATTCTCCTTTAATATTTGATTTGTAATTCGCGCATCGGAGCGAAACCGTGTAAGATTTCTCGGAAACTTCAACTTTTTCTTCAGGGAGATTTTTTAAAAAACCAGCAAAAAAACGGCTTGGTATTGCAACACTCCCCTCTTCTTCTATTTTTGCCGGTATGGTAACTTCGACTCCTATCTCAAGGTCGGTCGCCGCGAGTTTTATATTTCCTTTCTTCCCGTCACAGGTCACGAGAATATTTTGAAGCACAGGGAGTGTCATATTTCTTCCAATAACTTTCTCCGCAATAAGAATTCCCTGAACAAGATTTTGTTGAGCGCAAATAAATTTCATAGGAGTATTATTTATAATATAGTAAATATGTAATCGTAGTAGTAATACATTGCGTTTTTATGTGAATAAACCATTTTTAGCGCGTCTCTATTTTAAAAAGAGATTTTTATATTGGGAAGAAATAGTGGATAAAGGGAGGAGAAGTGTTTTATAAAGCGAGTAAATAGAGAAGAAGCCGGTTTTTTATTGGCCATCGCGCGTTTTTCTCCAGTATATATAAAGAATTTCCCCACAGGATATATACTTCTACGCGCTGTATATGTCCTGCTTTAAAAGACCTATTTCTTCGGCGAGCTGCTCGTTGTTATTTCGCAATGCTTCCGATATTTTTGTGTATGCGTGGATGACCGTCGTATGATCCCTTCCTCCCAGGCGCGTGCCTATAAGAGGATAAGAGTTTTTCATTTCCTCTCTCATTAAATACATCAGGACTTGCCGCGGATGAGAGATGTCTCTTTTCCTATTCTGACTTAAAATCTCTTTTTCTGTGACATCGTAGAAGCTCGCGACAGCTTTTAAAACCTTTTTCAGACTTATGACTCGCCGGGGCCGTCGAATAATGCGGCGAAGGCAGGCCTGCGCTTTTTCGAGAGTAATTTCCGAAGAAGTTTTAATTCTAAAATTTGCAAGAAGGATGTTAAGTGTTCCTTCCAGCTCTCGGATGTTCGTGTGGACGTGTTC
>JACOUK010000066.1 GCA_016177905.1 Candidatus Spechtiibacteriota bacterium
TCCACCTCCGCTGCCCTATTCGCGAAATACGGCAGGACATTCTCCAGAATCTTTGGGATGAAGAACATGGCCCCGATAACCACCGAAAACTATGGCTTGATTTCTGCGAAAAACTCGGATTAAACCGAGTTGAGATTGAACGCACAGCAGACAACGCTCACACGCATAAGTACTCTTCGGATTATCCAGTGCTTCAAGGAACACACGATCTTCTTGTTACATATACGCGCCTCGCGAACGTGATAAACTATCAAGACGGCCTTGCCGCGCTGTACGCGTACGAATCGCAAATTCCTGTCATCGCCAGAGCAAAAATAAGAAGCATGCACGAACATTACAACATCCACGATCTGAAAGCGCTTCAGTTCTTTGTGACGCATTACACGCAAGACGTGGAGCATGCCACAAACGAAGCTCAAGGGATTGTAATGTACATATCCCAAGCCGATTGCCATCGCATCGAAGAGAGCGCCCGGGAAGCGCTTGACGCTTGGTGGGGATTCCTGGACGGACTTAATACATTACGAATGGATTGTAAGGTTGAAGTATATGTTGATCCCGATCCCGATCACGATGACTAGATCGGAGTTTTTTCTTCGAACCCGCTCGGACACACGAGCGGGTTTTTATTTTTAGCAAAACGCTCAATCATTCTTCGTAAACACGCGAAATTCTTTGAGCAAAAGAGAACATGCCTGCCAAAATGGCAATAGGGAAAGAAAATATCTCAAATCTATCACCCGCTTGATAAGCCAGCCCAAAAAACCGGAAAATGTAACACCAAATATCGAAACAACCGCGTATTTCCCTCCGCACGATATCGCGTATCCGGGAATTGAAATATGATATTTTCCCAAAGGCTCTGCCCGTATAGATGAAAAAATATTTTTTGCGACAATATCTGCCTGCTGTTCCGCGATAAACGCGGTCGCTGGAGCAGTAAGCCCCGATTTTTCGTCGGTAAAATTACTGCTATCCCCGAGCGCAAAAATATCTGAATAATTTTTTACTCGCAAAAACGCGTCAACGATAATCCGGCCGCGATTATCCAATTCTATATTCTCAAATTGTCGAAAAAGAGAAGGGCCTTTGACGCCTCCGGCCCATATTACTATAGAAGATTCGCATTTCTCGCCGCTCTCCAGCACAACAGATGTGAGAGTCACTTCGTTTATTTTTATTCCTGTCCGTATGAGAACACCGAGTTTCTGGAGTCTCTTTTTAATTTTCGCCCGTTCTCCCGGATTTACCTGCGTTAAAATTTTATCTTGCGCCTCAAGCAACAAAATTCGCGCTCGCTCCTTCGCTATGCCATAGTCGCGGTAAAGATGGCGTGCGCATGTCGCGATCTCCGCGGCCGTTTCCACGCCGGAAGCGCCTGCTCCCGCTACCACTATCTCTATATTTCCTGAATGCGCCTTTGCGTTTAAAAAAAGTTCTTCGATGCGGCTCTGAATCCGGAGCGCATCGGGCAAACTCTTTAAAGTATACGAGCATTCTCCCGCGCCTTTTACTCCAAAATAGAGAGCCTCGGAACCGAGGGCAAGGACGAGATATTCAAAAGGAATTCCATCGCCCGCTTTTGTCTTCACTATCTTTTCCTTAAAGTCTACCCCACTCACTTCCTGCTCTACGAATGTGATGTTCCTATTTTTGATGATCGTCCGGATCGACAAACAGGTAGCACCCCCAACCACCCCATCAAATCCCATGCCTACCCGCTTCGCCAGAGCTTCAGCGAGGCGAGTCGGCAAGCAGGCATTCTTTTCTTCACTCGTTTCCTTTTTCAACCTTGCGTGATAATAGCTTGCCGCTTCATAGAGAGCCGGAGTGTATGTATGATAGCTGTTTTTATCAATCAAAATAATGCTCCAGTCATCACGGAGCATTGCGATCTTCTTCTCAAGTTTCAAAGCCACCCGTATGCCTGCAAAACCAGCCCCTGCGATAACGATATTTTTCATCCCTCATTGATTACTTTATAGAAAAGCCCCCTTTGAAGATCCCCCACCTGCCTTATTTTTCCCTGCTCTTCCAGCAAATCCAGATACTGCTCAACTTCTTTCTGGGAAACTCCGACTATGTCAGCGGCTTCCTCTGCTTTCAGCTGTTCGCGGCGATAAAGCTCTACGACAAGCCTGTATTTCCAATCATTCCACGGGCCGGACTTCGCAATGACAGGGACTGCTTCTCCTATTGTTTCGTTTTGCCCTGTCCTCTCAAAGACAAAATCCCATCCTGCGGCGAGCAGGTTCTTTCCGTATTTTCGCTCACTGTTCTTCCAGACAAGCTCGTAATAAAGCAAAAAAATGAAACTCCCTACAAATAATGTGAGTAAGAAAAGAGTCATATATTTCTATAATCTCATATAATTCCTCCACTCGTCAATAGCATAGCACCATGCCAACAGGAAATAGAAATGTCCTATCGACAAGAAAGCGTGACACTATTCCCACGATCGTGGGTTTATTGTCACTTTTTTGTTCGCCCAAACCGAGCTCAAACCACTAAATCGCCAGTTTAGTGGTTAAAAATAAAACGGCCCCGACGTAACGTCGGGGCCGTCATTTTATGCACTACTCTTTTTTTGCTCCCAAGAGTTCATCACACCATGAAGCATATTATTAGTACACGAGTCTCCTGAAAACACTTGAAGATCAGCCGAAGTAGGACGAGCGGCTCTGGACATCTTGCAAGTACCCACAAGTTGAGATCCCCTCGTCGTCCATTCGCTTATTTCAGTAAAATTCTTGCAGTTCCCGCACGTCCTGACTTTCAGGCCAAATTTTTCCTCGAGGAGCTTGAACAGCGCGCCTTGGAATTCTTTCTTTGACTCTCCGATCTGATCAAATTTATTCATAAGTTCTTGTAGTATGTGAGACACAGTTATAGCAAGATCCGCAGGATACCCAAAGCGCAAAATAACGCTATCGCGCGAAACGCTTCCGTGCTCATAAGCGACTTGATGAATAATCTGCTCGACATTGCAGGTCGCTATGACAAGGTCCCAGCGCTTGTTTTCATCATCGCCTTGATGTTCTGCCGGGGTCTCTACGCGCGATATTAACCTCTTAAACTCTTCCTCGTAGTCCCGCCGCAACGTCGCAAGCGCGCGAGTAGATTTTCTTAACGCTTCGGCAGTCTTTGCGCTTCCGGTCTGTTCCAGAGCATACTTGAATGACTCTTGGTCCACCCAAGAAAGATTTACCTTGCTCTCGCTATTCAAAGGCGCGTTCTTCACAAGTTCCACAAGTTTTGGATCTTGAAGCGCCAAACTTGCCTTGCTCTTTAATATTTCTAGTTTTTGATCGGACGAGTAACCACCGGGAAAATCGTCATCATAAAACATTTGCTTGCTCCTTTTGCAAATTTTCAAAGTTCACCTGCTTGGGACGCTGTGTCCCGGTTTTCCTTTTGGAGCGCTGTGCTCTCGTGCTAAAGCATTCCGCTTTAACCAAATATACTAACACCATTACAAAAAATCTGTCAATACCAGTACCCTTACGCCTTCACTTGGTGCCCGCCGAAACGATTTCGCATCGCCGAAAGCAACTTCCCCGTGTAGGTTGGATTTTTTTCCGAATCTATCCGAAACTGCACTGCCTTTTCTAGTACTGGTACGGATACGCCGAGTTCCTTTGCCGCCTGGAGCGCCCAATCCGCTTCGCCGGTCCGCCCGACTTTGCCGGACACGTTTTCTAAATTTTCGCCAAACTCTTCAAATGCTTCCGCAAGCCATCCGATAAGCCGGGACTCAACGACACTTCCGTGGTTATAGAGATCCGCAATTTCACTAAGATTAAACTCAAATTCTGATTCTTTGAGAGTGGTAAACCCCTCCGCGATTGCCTGCATCATGCCGTATTCGATCGCGTTATGCGCCATTTTCAGAAAATGCCCGGCTCCATGAATGCCAACGTATAAATACCCATGTTCCCCCGCCAAATCCGCAAAAAGCCGCTCCAGTCTTTCATAATCCTTCCTATCCCCTCCGATCATAAGACACGCGCCGTGCCTTGCGCCATCAGGTCCTCCGGATACTCCGACATCAAGAAAATGAATCCCCTTCGTTTCAAGTTCACTTGCCCTGCGCATAGACTCCAAATACGGAGAATTTCCGCCGTCAATAATCGTATCGCCATCGCTTACGCGTAAAATAATATCTTTAAAAACTGCGTCGAGCGCGTCATGCGGGACCATAAGCCACAAAATTCGCGGCGGGCTTAATGCCTCAACAAGCAAAGATGCGGAATCAACGATTCTCGCGCCCGCTTCCGCCGCGCGATCTTGCGCTTCTTTATTCACGTCAAACGCAACAACATCATGCTTTCTTTCAAGAAGCCGTTCCGCCATGTTGTATCCCATTTTGCCAAGACCGATAATGCCAAGTTTCATACGATCTCTTTCCCTCTGTTATATATAATGAGCGGTGATTTATTTTTCTCCCAACCTTGAAGTATCGGAGTGATAAACCGCCATGCCGCCCGCACCTCCTCGGAACTTGCAAAAAGCATCTGCTCTCCCGCGATACAGTCAAAAAGCACTTTTTGATACGCCTGTGCCCGCGTTTCATGAGGTTTTGCCGCTACTCTATACGCGAATGAAAGATTCCGGACTTCGATGTCATTGTGAAGTCCCGGCTTTTTCGCGAAAAAACGAATAGCAATGCCTTCTTGCGGCTTCACCGTAAAGGAAAGAAGATTCTTATGATGGTGGGCTGTGTGGGGCGGCGGACAAAAACATGGCATTATTTCTTTAAAATAGATGTTGATTTCCACTCGGTTTTCCAAAAGTCCCTTTCCGGACTCAAGATAAAACGGAACTCCTTTCCATCGCTCATTGTCAACGAATGCATGTATTCTGAAGTACGTTTCAGTTTGAGAATCGCGCCGAACTCCCCTCACACTGCGAAACCCTTTGTATTGGCCCCGAACTGTGTGCTCCTTTACATCCCCTTCGCTCATGGGACGCAATGCTTCAAGAATTTTCGCGCGTTCATGCCTGATAGCCGCAGTTTCAAAAACCTTCGGATTGTCCATCGCGACAAGCCCAAGCATCTGAAGGATGTGATTCTGACCCACATCCCGCAAAGCTCCTAATTCATCGTAGAGGATCCCCCTTTGTCCTATACCCTTCTTTTCTAACAGTTTCACCTCTATTCTGTCGATGTATGTATTATTCCAAAGCGGCTCGAAGATGGCGTTCGAGAAACGGAACGCGAGGATATTCTGCATCGTTTCCCGAGCAAGATAATGATCAATGCGGAAAATCTGCTCTTCCTTAAACAGTTTCGTAAGAACTTCTTCAAGGTCCTCTGACGTGCCTAAATCATGCCCAAATGGTTTCTCCACAAGCACCCTCGTCCAGCCATCTCCGTCACTGCAGGGAATGGAAAGTCCGGAGCGAGCAAGGTTTTCAAAAATAGTCTTATAATATTTCGGCGAAACCGCGAGATAGAAAAGTTTGTTGGAACATGCCTTCCATTCCCTGTCAAATCCCAAAAGAATTTTTCCCGATCTTTTATACGCGTCGAGTTCCTCAAAAAGTCCCGTGACGTATGCCGCGGATCGAATAAACAAAGGGGCGCTCTTTCTTCGTATGGATTTTAAAATAAACGACTGAAATTCAGACGGCGAAACAGCGCCTCGCGCGAATCCCACAATCTTAAAGCGCGAAGGAAGCATCTTTTTTTGAAAAAGGGAAAAAAGCGCGCCGTAGAGGCGACTCTTTGCCAAATCGCCGGTAGCTCCGAAAATGACGATAATTGTCGGGGTTTCGATTCTCAATTTGCCATCAGCTTCTTAAATTCTTCGACCATCGGGACCTGCTCCGAATCCGCGCCATAAAGTTCGGCAGTATAATACGCGATCCAGTCGGCTACAAGTAGGCTGGAAAAGATTCGATAAAATCGGGAGTCTCCCTCAAGCTCTATGGACTCACAAGACAACCCCCGATTTTGAAGAAGTTTTTTTGTAAGCGACATCCGCTTTTGAACCCTTGGATCGTCTTCCGCATCGTTCAGAAACAGAAAGAAAAAATTGCGCGATAATTCTTTCGTTGAATCTAAAACGTCATAGCCTGTCATTTCATTATGATTGAGCTCCGGGAAAACATTAAAAAACGCGGGAATCTTTCCGGTTTCATTGAATTTCGCCTTCCAGTTATACGCAATGGCGTAATTTCGATCGGAACTATAGATAACCGGCACTTTCCCTTTTAGAATTCCCGCGAGCTTTCTTCCCTGCTCTGTAAATTGTAACGCAGAAAGCGCGGAGGCAAGAGCTCCTGTTTCTTCAAGGCCTTGCGTATGCCCAATCATCAAAAGCATCGCCCTCACGCTATACCCAAGGGCAGAGCGCGGCTGTAGGGCCGCAGGCGGAAGTTCGATGTAAGGGGCGCCAAGTGTTTTAGCCAATTGAATAAGTTCTCCGCCTTTTGTTATTGCCGCAACCGGCAGGCCTCGGTCTCCAGCCTCCTTGAAGACATCTATTGTCTCTTCCGTGTCTCCGGAATAAGAATTTGCGATGACAAGACAATTCTGCAAAACACTTTTCGGGTATGAAGATAACCCGTAGTCGCTCCGCACCATAATATCAAGCGAAGGGTCGTACGCCTGAATGATATCGGCGCCAAGATGCGACCCGCCCATTCCGGCAACTATAAAAATGCCGCGTCGCTTCAAATTTTGGAAATTTACAATCTCCGGCTTGTATGAAAACTGGGCTGGAAAATTTTCTATCGCGTCGCGCATGCTCATATTATTTTTTCGCTTCGTACCGAATCTCAATTTCCTCCGCATCTTTGAGTATATGATGCTCGTATTCAGTATTTGCCGCTCCTTGCACTGTCATCGTTAAAGAATGAGTGCTGTCTACTTTCACGCCAAGAATTTCTGTCGCGGAAAAGGGTTTCCCCCATGTCTTGAAAAAGTCCCCGAGCGTAAATTCATGGAATCGTGGAGATTCAATGTGAATAGTTCCGGAACCGTCGTGGGTGTGCATAGGGCGCATACAGCCGGAAGAAATTCCGATGTTTGCGGGAATATCCTCCCGCGTTTCATTTATGATTATCCGAAGTCTTGGATGAATATGCATTCCTCCCGAATGCGTGACGCAAGTTTCGGTAAAATCAACGGCAAGGGAACCGTCTTTTGCGGGCGCGAACAGATACCGAAATAGACCAAATCCGAGAAGCGCTATGACGAGGATGCCGATTCCCCAAAAAACGATTTTTTTGCGTCCCCCTGCATTTTTTGCGTGTTCGGCGAGGAGAAGCCTTTCTTTTCTGCGCAATTTACGCCGCTCTCTTTTGTTAAGCGGTTCGGGAGACTGCGTCTCAACTCCGTTGTTATTTGGATTTTCGCCGGTAAGATTTTCCATATTCTTTTATTATACCAGCATATCTCAATTTGAAAAGAGCCTCATCGCAAAGCTCCCCGACTTGTGATCGGGGAGCTTTTTAGCGCTTTCTAATCTTTACTCTGCGCTATTGCTGTACCGGAGCGCTATCCTTTCCCATCTTGCATCCCTTGCATCGGCCCATATGTGTTGCGGCTTCATACACCGCGGAAAGGCCGACAAGCACATACACGATCTTTGAAATCATCGCTCCCTGCCCGCCAAACAACATTCCGATATCCCACTTAAAGAGCGCAAGCAGAAGCCAATTCAAACCTCCTATCAGAAGCAGGGTAAAAGTTAAAAAATGTATTTTTTTCATATAAACTAGCTGAAATTTATCGTCTCTTCGACCTTTCCTGATCGTTTGTTCTCATACTACCATGAACTGCGATTTTTTTCCATCCTCATTACTCACATTTACAATCGCACTTGCCGTCTTCTTTATGCCCATGGCCGCACTTTTCGCACCGATCCTTACAGCTATGATCCTTGTGCTCATCGCAAGGACATTCGCACGCCATGCACTTTTTGTCATCTCCATGAGACATATTTGTTCCGCAAGATCCACAACTCATATATTTGAAAAATAAAGTAATAATAACGCACACGCC
The DNA here is from genome assembly GCA_016177905.1 of Candidatus Spechtiibacteriota bacterium. Classification (GTDB taxonomy): domain Bacteria; phylum Patescibacteriota; class Minisyncoccia; order Spechtbacterales; family HO2-43-30; genus JACOUK01. The sequence continues at coordinate 8,012 of JACOUK010000066.1, forward strand.
TGACGCGACCTTTATTTTCTTGTTTTCATCGCCTGTTCGACTCGTTCTTCCGCGATTTTCATTGCTGACGCGCGAGGAGATATTCCTTCACGCTTGGCGCTCTCCAAAATTGCTTTTGTGTTTTTTACAATCTTGCTTTTCACCATTGAAAACATATCTTTTGGATTGTAGCCCCGATACTCCGCGTACGAAGAAATCACGCCTCCCGCGTTTACGATGATGTCCGGCACGACAAGAATGCCCCGCTTCGCCAATTTTCCTTCTATATCGTCCGAAATCGGCACATTCGCGGCCTCGATGATAAGTTTTGCCTGGACATTTTTGTAATTTTTCTCGGTAATTACATTCGGTATTGCCGCGGGTATCAAAATATCAACCGGCAACTCAAAAATCTCTTCGTGAGAAAGTTTTTTTGCGTCTTCATAGAGCGTCACGGTTCCCTGCTTTTTGAAAGCGAGAAGTTTTTTAAAATCCAACCCATTCTCATTATATACCGCACCCTGCATGTCAGACGTCGCGACAAGCAGTACTCCCATTTCCGTAAGATATTTGCATGTAAACTCCCCTACGTTTCCAAATCCTTCGACAGCCACGCGAGCGCCCGCGAGAGAAATCCCCGCGTGCTTCGCCGCAACTTGTGTCGCGTGCGCCACTCCAAAACCGGTACTCCCAAATTCGTGGGGAATTCCGCACTGTTGTTTACTTCCCTTCTTTCCCATCACAAGCATACAGAGATTCGCGGGTTTCCCCGTGGCCGAACGCCAATTGCCGTTTGCCTCGGCGAACCACTGCATTTCTTCTTCGCCGCTATTCATATCAGGACCCGCGATGTATTTTTTTGGCACAAAAGGTTTGAGGGCTTTCGAAAATGCCTGGACTAAGGCCTTCTTTTCTTCCTTTTTGGATTTTGAAGGGTCAAAAACGATACCTGCTTTCGCTCCCCCAAACGGCAAATCGGCAAGAGCGTTTTTCCACGTCATCGTGCGCGCCAACATAAACACTTCTTCAAGCGTAATATTTGGAGTCATGCGAATACCGCCTTTTCCCGGCCCAAGCGCGGTATTATCTATAACCAAAAAACCCCGCATGTTAGTTTCAGCGTCATACACTTCCAGGAGGTACTCGGGGCCGTAGGTATCGTGCGGGATAATCATGAAACCATTATACCAATCAAAAATCCCCGTTGACAAGAGAGGGGCTTTAATAACCGCGATAAGGCTGTCCCATCAAAATCCGCAAACTTTTTCCATTACCTTTTAAGTACGATCGTAGTCAAAAGGTAATATGATTTTCTGAACTTTGATGGGGTGCTGCGGGATTATTTTTATTCTCCCTTTCAAGTTGGAGTTTCACCAACCTTAGGCCAAAGCATGGCCTATTCCGAGTGTTAGTTCGCTAGGAAGCCCGGGGGTAACAGAAAAAGTGGCAGTGCGTAGCCGCTATGAATCCCAGTCCATGTCCTCGATGAATTTCTGAAAGGCCGAAGGTATTTCTGTTTTGCTGTCTGGGTGCTCGAAGCCCTCGCTATCTGTCTTCGTATGACCAGTAGTTATGCGCGTCAGAAGATTCTTCAGCATCAACGGCAGCATCACGTTTTCCAGTGCCTGTAAGAACTCCGCCACCCCTTTCCCGCTTTCGGCCTCCCAGGCGATATCGATCCCTAGAACGACTCCTTTTAAAACATAAGATAGGTGAGCGACAACAGCCTCTCTGGCAGTGGGCTCGAGACCCTCAATCTGCGCCCCAAGGGACAAGGGCAATTCATACGTTAGGGTGCCCATCCCTGTTTCAACAACAACCTTGATTTCCATACATATCCTCCCTACTCTATTCTATTTCTCCTCCACCGAACCCACCCTTCGACCCGCTTCGCCGGAGCTTCAGCGAGGCGAGCAAGCTCAGGGCAAGCTACTTTTGGTCGAATAATGAACTCGGTGGAAGGGAGCAGCGAGAGAAACCATCGTCTCACTGCCCCCGCGTAGTATATTGGGAGTTTGTATTCCCTTGCGGTCCTCCCAATTCCGCAAGGGCTTAGGCATGTATTTCAGCGGGCTGGCCTTGATAGTCCCGTTAGAACGCCCACACCCGTGAGCCTTCTTGGTAGAAGGAGGGCGGCATGACTGCCTCCTCCCTCTCCTCCCGCCGCTCTCGCGGGATGGGAAGTCCGTGAGCCTCCGCGTACTTCCGGGCGGCCCAGTTATCGAGGTTGCGGCCTAGCTGCCGCTCGAAACCCTCCTGCCACGAAAAGTATCTTGTTCCGTTGGTGCCCGCCATCTTGTCACCTCCTTCTTTTTTTTCGGCTCCGGAATAAACTCCACTCAATATGTGAAGTGCATTCCGGAACCATGTTGTCAATGATCCCTTTGCCCTCTTCTTCAAGAGCCAAGGGTGGAGGATGAGTGATGCTCATAATAAGATGCAGGTTGAGGCAAATAATAAATTATTTTGGCCTACCCATCTTATTTTTACCCCTCGTAGCTCCCGCAGGAGCGTAGTGGGGCCTCTCTCCTCCCCCCTTCGCCCTCGTCTAACGAAACAAGCGGCTCATCATGGAGAGAGACGCTTGTTTCTTCAAATATACGAAATACCACTTCTCTCTCCTCTTTTACCTCGCCGTAGCTCCGAAGGAGCGTAGGCGGGTCTTTTGTTTGTATTATGTAAAAGTCCAATACTTTTATTTTCTACTCTTCTATTATATCATATAATAAACTACTTGTCAATAGCTTAATGGCTGTTTTTGGCTTAAATAAACGAAAATGGCTCTGTAAAGCCATTTCTTTTCACTCGGCTATAGCCAGATCACAAGCGCTACAACCGTTATCCAGTGTTTTGCTAATCGGCTAAAAAGTAAAGGGAGACGTTTGGTTATTCAATGGCCGCCGTTGTAGTCGCCGTCCCCACGAGGTATTTTGCGGGCCATTTGCGGTAGGAGCTTTTAAACTCCTGCGAGTCAATGGTGCCATCGGCGTATGTAATTGTATATGTCGCCACTGCCGAACCTCCCGGGTGAGCAGTGTCAATTTTTTTCGTTTCTCCTTTCGCCAACGTGTCGGTCTCTATGTATATCGGCTCTCCCGCGGGCGTTTCCGTCAAAGTGCGCGGCCCGTCAATTACTGACTTCCGTCCGTCGGATGTCCCGTAGATCTCAAAGGTAATTTTATCTCCCTCCACAAATCCCTGAATA
>JACOUK010000068.1 GCA_016177905.1 Candidatus Spechtiibacteriota bacterium
CGGAGCAGCGATGTATTCGACGAACTTGCGCGGCCTTCTGAAAAAGCCGAGCTCTCTTTTGCGTTGCGCTTGATGCCAACACTTGCCTTCAAAGAAGAGACAGACGACCTTGTCGCGAGATACGCGACAGGCGATGAACTGCTTGAAGCAGGGGATCTGTGCCTATTGAAAGTTCATGACGATCTTGAAAAAAGAAAAGCGCCTCTCGCGTTTGCGGAATTACTGATGATTGTAAAAGCGGCAGCGGGAAAATTGAACGGCGATTCGCTCGGCTATCTCATTCGTTTGAGTAAGAGAATTGGGCAGGGACCGTTTGGGGAATACGGGCTACTTACGTGGCCGCAGATTTTTCCGAAGGGCGTTCGCGACAAGGCGCATCTTGTGTTTGAAAGAGAAAAGAAGCCTTTGCATTTTAAAGAATTGACGAGGCTTATCGATGTGTATTTTAGAGGGAAGAAAGGCGAGTCAAAAGCGAATCCGCAAACCGTGCATAACGAGCTTATCAAAGATCCTCGGTTTGTTTTGATTGGGAGGGGACTGTATGGTCTCGCTGATTGGGGATACAACCCCGGCACGGTAAAGGACGTATTGCTTCAGATTCTCAAGGAGGGGGGAGGACCAATGAATAAAGAAGATATCCTCACTGCAATTTCCGAGCGCCGTTTTGTGCGGCCGAATACCGTATTGCTGAATCTCCAAAACAAAAACTATTTTAAGAGAGTAGAAGACGGGAAATATTATCTCGCGTAATAACGCAAAGCGATGCTTGGGGTTTTTCTCGCGTTTCCATTTGTGGTGCTCAAAGCAATATGGTGGTTTGTGACGCCATTTATTCTTTTTCGTATCGTGAAAACAAGTTGGCTTTATTTTATTGTGCGCAGATTCATTTTGAGCCTTCAGTGGTCGCTTTTGGAGATAAAGCTTCCTCAAGAGGTACTGAAAACTCCCAAGGCAATGGAGTATGTGTTGGCAGGGCTTCACGGCGTGTGGGATGATTTGAATTTGCGCGATACATGGATCCGCGGGGAGGTGCAGGTAGGATTTAGTCTCGAGATTGTGGGCACGGCGGGAGAAATCCATTTTTATATTATGGCGCAAAAGAAATTCAAAAATTTTGTGGAGTCGCAGGTATACGCGCAGTACCCCGACGCGGAGATTGAAGAAGTGCCTGATTATACCGCCAATGTCCCTCCGGACATACCAAATAAAGATTGGGATTTGTGGGGATCTGATATGACCCTTGTCAAGCCCAGCTCCTATCCCATCCGAACATATGTGGATTTTGAAGAAATGGTGGAAGAGCGGCGCATAGATCCCATAGCTTCGATAGCAGAAATTCTCAATAAATTGCGGGTGGGAGAGCATATATGGATTCAGTTTTTAATTACGCCTCCTCCCAAGCTCGATGTTCTTCGGAAAGAAGGGGAAGCGGTTGTCGCAAAACTTATGAAACGCAAGGTTGAGGAAGTGAAGAAAGGATTCGCGGGGCCTGTGTCGATTCTTGGGCAGGAAATGCTGCGGACCCTCGGGATGGCGAAAGGAGAAGAAAAAGAAGAAGAAGTTTCGCGAAATTTTCCTCCCGAATGGAATCTTTCCCCCGGCGAGCGGGATATTATCAAAGCCATTGAAATGAAGACGTCGAAGGTTTCGTTTGAGACCCTGGTCAGGTTTCTGTACATCGGGCGAAGGGATGTGTTTTCAAAGACAAATGTGTCGGCGCTCTTTGGGTATTTCAAACAATTTAATACGTTTAATCTGAACTCATTTAAACCAAATCGGAATACTTTTCCTAAAAAATCATTTATCTATTTTAAAAAGATTCGGACTCATTTTCGGAAATCCCGGCTTCTCCAATGGTACAAGTTTCGATCGAATCTGCCTGGAAGCATCAGCCCTTCCGTTCTTTTGAATGTGGAAGAGCTTGCAACGCTGTATCATTTCCCGGGGCAAATCGTAAAAGCCCCCATGATGCCGCGAGTATTAACGCGTAAAGGCCCTCCTCCAAGGGGATTGCCGGTGGAGGAAATCGAAAAGGAAATTTAGAATATGAATGACGAAATAAATTTTTTCGCGGAAACAACGGCGCGCGGAGTGCGCCAAAAATTCGGGATCAAAATTGACGATCGCCGCCGTCATATGTACGTGATAGGGAAGACCGGCATGGGCAAAAGCCAGATGCTCCAGAATATGGCAGCGCAGGATATTGCATCGGGGAAAGGCGTCGGCGTTGTTGATCCGCACGGCGAGCTCGCGGAAGCTCTTCTTGATTATATTCCCAAAAGCCGCGTGAATGACGTGGTATATTTTAATCCGGCAGATACCGACATGCCGATTGGTTTTAATATCATGGAAGCTGTGGGGGCCGAAGAAAGATACTTCGTGGCGTCGGGGCTCATGGTTTCGTTCGAAAAAATATGGGCGGATGTATGGTCGGAGCGTATGAAATATATCCTTAATAATACGATTCTTGCGCTTCTTGAATATCCCAATGCCACTATCCTTGGAGCAAATCGGATGCTTTCCGACAGCGATTATCGAAAAAAAGTCATTGCGAATGTCAAGGATCCCGCGGTAAAAGCGTTTTGGCTAAACGAATTCGCGAAGTATCCGGAGAGATATCGGCAGGAAGCGGTGGGGGCTATTCAAAATAAAATCGGGCAGTTCGTGTCAAATCCTCTGATGCGAAATATCGTTGGTCAGGTAAAATCAACGTTCAATGTCCGGGATATCATGGATAAAAAGAAGATTTTGATTGTAAATCTTTCAAAGGGGCGCATTGGCGAGGATAATACGGCGCTTCTTGGAACAATGCTGATTACAAAGCTTCAAATTGCCGCGATGTCGCGCGTTGATATTCCGGAAGAGAAACGCAACGACTTCTTTTTCTATATTGACGAATTCCAGACGTTCGCGACTCCGTCTTTCGCGAGCATTCTTTCGGAGGCGCGCAAGTACCGCCTTGCCTTGATTTTAGCGCATCAATATATCGCGCAAATGGATGAAGTTGTGCGAGATGCGGTGTTTGGAAACGCGGGGACTCTTGTATGCTTCCGCATTGGGGCGGCGGACGCGGAATTTCTTGAGCAGGAATTCACCCCGGCGTTTTTGCCGGAGGATCTCGTGAATTTGGGAAAGTATAATATCGCCTTAAAACTTATGATAGACGGCATTGCCTCCAACGCTTTTTCCGCGCGGACTCTGCCGCCTCTTCCGATTATAGAAGAGAGCGAGAAAGAAAAGATTATACGTGTTTCTCGCGAACATTATGGGAATGCGGCTTTGGAAATTGAAGAAAAAATCAGCCGGTGGAGCGGAATGGACTCGCCTGCGAGTGGAGTTTTTGAAAGTGAGCAAAGCCCGCTTCGCCAAAGCTTCAGCGAGGCGAGCCCTCGGCGCCTGTATGACGCGATATGCTCGCAATGCAAAAAGGAAACACAAGTGACTTTTGAGCCGGATCCCAAAAGGCCGGTATATTGCAGAGATTGTTTCGCGAAGATTATGAGCGAACGGGAAAAACGGCAAAAAGTTCAGCCCGCGCCTCCGCCGATACGCCGTAAAGTCAATCTTACGAGCTTGCGCGAGACGCTTAAGGATGTGAATCTTGCGGCTGATCATGGTATGATGGAAGAGGGAAAGGAAATTACGTTTTAATTATGGAAATATTGCATTTGCCAAATTTTGCGTGGTATCTCATCGCCGGGGCAATCGGGGCGTTTTGCCTAAGTATGGGAAGATTCGCGGGGCAGAAATTTATCCCGCATTTTCCCGATATGCCGCTCCTTTTGAGTCGGCTTGTTGATTGGGGAAAACCGGAACCGAAACGTGCCGCGCGAATTATGGGAACGTATTTTCATCTCGGAACCGGCGCTCTCTGGGGCCTCGCCTTCGGACTTCTTACGGAAAAGCAATTTTTTTTCGTGGAGTTTACGGCTGTTTCGGGAATGTTATTCTCCATTATCCCTTGGTTATTCCTCATGATTATTCTGTTTCCGATTCTTCGCGAAGGATTTTTTGGACTTAAGATCAGTCCGCATCAATGGTTTTTCGCCCTTCTGCTTCATCTTCTGTATGGCGCGGTAATGGGGATACTTTTATCACTGTTTATTCCTGTAAAATTCTAGCGTGGCAACTCTTTATTTCGTCGCAACCCCGATTGGAAATCTCGAGGATATAAGTTTTCGGGCCCTCCGGACTTTCAAGGAGGTCGATTTTATTTTATGCGAAGATACGCGGGTGACAAAAAATCTGCTGGATCATTACTCAATTTCTACACCTCTTATTTCTTATCATACGCACTCGGGATTAGAAAAGAATGATGAGATTCTCCGTCTTCTTCGCGAAGGGAAAAATCTCGCGCTTGTTTCCGATGCCGGCACTCCAGGAATTTCGGATCCGGGAGGAAAGCTCATTGAGTTCATCGTGGAACAAATGCCAAAGATAGTTATTACTTCAATTCCCGGCCCATCGGCAGTGATCGCGGCGGCGAGTATTTCGGGATTTCCTATGGACAAGTTTCAGTTTCTTGGTTTTCCTCCCGTAAAGAACAAAAGAAAAAAGTTTTTTGAGGAGGTCGCGGAATCCCGCTATCCCGTGATTTTCTATGAATCGCGGTATCGGATTTTAAAAAGTCTCGAAGAACTTAAAAAAATAGACGATACGCTTTCTCTGGTCGTATGCCGCGAGCTTACGAAAAAATTTGAAACAATATATCGGGGAATCATTACGGAGGTTATTGCGGCTTTTAAAAAAGATGAAATGAGAGGCGAGTTTGTCGTGGTGGCGCGGAGAAAGATGTGATATGATACAAGCACGATGTATGATTTTTTAATAGTGGGCGGCGGTCCCGCGGGAGTTGCCGCGGGAGTGTATGCCGCAAGAAAAAAACTTAAAACAATTTTCATTGCCGAAGAATGGGGCGGGCAATCGGTTGTGTCTGCCGGCATTGAAAACTGGATAGGCACAAAAAACGTGTCGGGTTTTGAATTTGCAAAGATGCTTGAAGCGCACATACGAGCGCAGGAAGGTGTCGAAATTGTCATTTCCGATAAAGTTGTCAATGTTCAAAAAGCGAACAGCCATTTTAAGGTTTTTACCGAAAAGAGCAAAGAGTATGAAACAAAAACAGTTTTTGTGGGATCGGGAGCGCGGCGAAAAAAACTTGGAATCCCGGGAGAAAAAGAATTTGACGGGAAAGGAGTCGCGTATTGCAGCACCTGCGACGCGCCTCTCTTTAAAGGTAAAGATGTCGCGGTGATTGGCGGAGGAAATGCCGGCCTTGAAGCTGTTTTAGATTTGGGTCCATACGCAAAAAATATCTGGCTTCTGGAATACGGAGATAAACTAAAAGGGGATCCTGTCACTCAAGAAAAAGTAAGGGGCCTTGCGAATTTAAAAGAGATTATTATGAATGCGCAAACTTTAGAAATTCTAGGTGATAGATTTGTGAGCGGATTAAAATATAAAGACAGAGTTAGCGGAGAAGAGAAAATCATGAATTTGCAGGGCGTTTTTGTGGAAATCGGCTCGGTTCCCAATTCAGATATGGTCAAAGACTTGGTGGAAGTAAACAAGTACGGCGAAATAATCATTGATTCAAAAACCGGCCGCACATCGCAAAAAGGAATCTGGGCCGCAGGCGACGTAACCGACGACCCTTTTAAGCAAAACAACATCTCGGCCGGCGACGCCGTAAAAGCCGCGCTTGACGCGTATAATTATCTGACGCTTGGGAATAGATAAGTATGTTTCCAAAACGAATTCTCATATTTTTGTTGATTGTTGTCTTGGCCGGAGCTGGCTTTTTCGTGGCGCGGAAAGGGAAGCACTATGTCGCGACGAAAGACGCGCGGAAGACTTTTGGAGAAGAGGCGTTTGTTCAGAGGGAGTTTATACCGCTTGATCAGTGGGGGAAGCGAGAGACGGTGAAAAGAAAAATCGCGGATTCGGATTTTGTCGTACGCAGCACCACGGAAATTTTGGAAGATACTGAATTTTTGGGTGCCGCGGATATTGTGGTGGAAGGAACCGGAAAGCTTATATTCAAAAATTCCGCGGTGATTATGTCCCAAGGGCAAAAACAGCGAACTCACATTGTGGTAAAAGATAACGCGGAACTTACATTTCTGCACTCGACGGTCAAACCGGCTCTCCATAACGGGCGCGGACTTACGATCAACGTTTCTCAAAATGGACATCTGACACTCGATAATTCGCAAGGAGTAAACAAAATCATAGCCGCGGGCAACTCAAAAGTTGATATCATTGATTCAATCTTTGCGTTTTACTCGCCTGATTTTCGCGGGGGCGGCATAGAAGTTTCTGACGAAGCGAATGTCTATATAAAAAATTCTACGATAGGAGGGTTGACTCTACTCGTGCCAGAGCATGGCGAGCTTACAGTCATGGATTTTAAGGCCGGGAAATTTTCGGATTTTAATGTCAAAAAGGATTTTCGAACAAAAAATATTGAATACAATATAACACTTCAAAATTCAGAAATACTTGGAGATTACCTTGAGGGAGACAATGAGAGAGGAGTGAGCATTATCGCAAGCGCGAGCTCTTCTTCGGTTGATGTTTTAGACTCGGTATTAAATCGGATAGTGTTAATGGCAAAGGACGAAAATCTTTCGTTTGAGAATTTGGCGCTTGCGGCCCCCGCGGCATTTTGGTATAAAAGTATTGCGATTAAAAATTCAAAAGTCATGGCGCAATGGGGTTTTGACATGGAAGGAGGCGAGAATCATTTTACAAATTCAAAGGGCTTATGGCTTATGCCGAGAAAAAAGGCAAAGGTTGAGGTCCAAAATTCCGAAATCAACAATCTTGCCGTTGAAAATTTTCAGGGAGAGATCGAATTTAAAAATGCAATCTGGAAAAACTCGGGCGAAATAAAAGATAGCGATTTCCGCCTTAAAGGAAGTTGGTTCAGTCAAGGGTTTGATAGCGATGATTTTCGTCCTTTGTTCTTTGCGCGATCGAAGGTGACGTACGAGTTTCCAGTTGATATATTGACGCTTGAGCCGACTCCGGCGTTTGTGGAGAGAGCGAGGATTGAAATTTTTGACAAGGCAAACAAAAGGATTTTTGAAACATACACCGACAAGGAAGGGCACGCGTCGTTTCCGATCACGTTCAACGACAAAAATTTGAAAGACACTTTTACGCTTAAAGTTTCAAAAGAAGGGAAGGAGCGGAAACATCCGATACGTTTCTTTACTCCAACGCCGATAAAATTAATATTGCAGTAACGTGGAATAGAGTACACTAGCTACTAATCTATTTTTGCTCCGCGCAAGGGGGCGACCTTTCAACCCCCCTATTAAAAATATAGACTCCCCCTTGAAGTCGCAAAAATAAATTAGTAGCTAGTTATACATTTTATGGAGAATGAAACAAAAAATGCAAGTCCGATGATGATTCCCGCGGCAATAATCGTTGCAGGAGTTCTTATAGCAGGCGCGGTGATGTACTCAAGTAATCCGCGAAGCGGCGGAGGCAAGACCGCCGAGATTAGCGGGGAAACGAAAGGGTCATTGCCCTCCGCTCCCTCATCGGCAGAAAATGTGCGGGCGGTGGACGCAAGCGACCACATTCGCGGAGATAGCAGCGCGAAAGTTATGGTTGTCGAGTTTTCTGATTTAGAATGCCCGTTCTGCAAGCGGTTTCATGAGACAATGCAAGAGGTGATTAAAAGTTATGGCGGAAAAGTCGCATGGGTATACAGGCACTTTCCGCTTGATAATCTTCATTCAAAAGCAAGAAACGAGGCTGAAGCGAGCGAGTGCGCGAGCGAGCTTGGAGGAAACGATGCGTTCTGGAAATTTGTGGATGGGGTGTTTGAAGTAACGCCGTCAAATAACGGGCTCGACCCGAGTGAGCTTGGCAAGATTGCTGGGTCCCTGGGACTTGATTCTGGAAAATTTGAGGAATGCCGCGCAAGCGGTCGGAGTAAGGCTCATATTCAGCGAGATCTTGAGGATGCGGTGAATTCCGGCGGGCAGGGCACGCCTCATACCATTGTGATTGCCAAAAACGGAAAGAAATTTTTAATTCCAGGAGCCCAGTCTCTTGCGGCCGTGAAGCAAATTCTTGACGCGGCGCTGGCAGAGTAGTAACTTGTCGCCTAGGTTAAACTGCAAGTTTTTTGCTCCGCGCAAGGGGGCGACCTTACAACCCCCCTATTTAAAAAGATAGACTCCCCCTTGAAGTCGCAAAAAACTTGCAGTTTAACCTGATTATCGGTGGTCTATGTTTCATCGGATGAAAGGTCATAGATTGATTTTCGGATTTTTGCTTGGAGCTTTCGCAGGCGCAAGTTTTTTGTTTTCACTCTATAATTTCGTGTACTCGGGTAAAATTCTTCCGCATATTTTTATCGCGGCAGTGGATGTGAGCGGACTTACCCGCGAAGGGGCGAGTGCGGTTGTTTTTGAAAAGTACGAAGAAATGAAGAGGGACGGGATCCGCGTTTTTATTGACGGAAACGCGGAAGCTATTGATCCGAAAAACATTGATCTCACAATTCCGACGGATGTGCTTGCGAAAGAAGCGTGGTTGTTTGGTCGGAAAGGAAGCGCGCGCGAACAGCTTCAGGAGAGAATTTCCGCGTTTTTTTCACTGCGCGTACTTTCAAGCTCGATATCCGTCAATGAGGAGAAGCTCGCAAGCGAAATCGGGATACTTGCGCATGCCTACGATGTGCCTGTCAAAGACATGCGATATGACATTGAGGGAACGAAGGTGCATATTCTGTATGATGTAAAACCCGGAAAGATTTTGGATCAGGAAAAGGCAAGAAAAGAGATTTTGTCGCATATCGCAAACCTTGATACATCTTCGGTCAATCTTTCTTTGGACGTGAGAAGTCCCAAAGCCGACCCTGCATTTGGAAATGCGGCAAAGCGCGAAGCGGAAAGAATATTGAGAAGCGCGATGGTTCTTACGTACAACGAACAGCGTTTTATTATAGGAAGAGAAACATTGGGAAGTTTTATCACATCTTATTATGATGGCGCAAAACTTGTGCCGGGGTTTGATAGGAAACAAGTAAGCGAATATGTGGTAGGGCTCGCGGAAAAAATCAATACTGCGCCGGAAAACCCGAGAGTGAAGGTGGAGAATGGAAAAGTTATCGAATTTACGGCGCCAAGACAAGGCAGAGCGCTTTTGCAGAATGACACAGTAGAGATGATTATGGGGGCGCTCAAAAAACGCGAGTTCTCAAGTGAAACCACAAACGAGTTGTCTCTGCCGGTCGTCATAAAGAAACCGATCGGTGAAGGGTCGGCCCGGGATCTTGGGATTTTCGAGCTTATCGGAAAAGCGGCAACTCCGTTCACCGGAAGTCCGAAAAACAGAATCCATAATCTCACAAACGGCGCCCGATTTTTAAGCGGCATTCTTGTTCCCCCGAAAGAAGAATTTTCAACACTCGCGTCTCTTGGCGCGATAGACAACTCCACGGGGTATTTACCGGAGCTTGTGATAAAAGGGGATGAGACAATTCCGGAGTTTGGCGGAGGACTTTGTCAGGTTTCCACAACTCTGTTTCGCGCGGTGATGAACGCCGGTTTGCCCGTGACACAGCGGCGGAATCATTCATATCGCGTGCCCTACTATGAAAAGGACAGCGAGGGAAGAGTGATAGGGCCCGGTCTTGACGCGACGATTTATTCTCCGGCTCCGGATTTTCGATTTAAGAATGATACAAAATTTTACGTGCTTATTCAGGGATTTGTGGAGGGAGATAAAATTACCTTTGAGATCTACGGGACATCCGATGGACGGAAGTCAGTAATTGATGGGCCGCGCACTTTGATGGAAACGCCCGCGGGAGAGCCGATATATATCGAGACCGACACATTGGCGAAAGGAGAAACGAAAAAAATTGACACTGCTCAC
>JACOUK010000091.1 GCA_016177905.1 Candidatus Spechtiibacteriota bacterium
GGTATATGTCAGACGTTATGTAAGAATCAGCTACTTGCTTGCTTACACTCTTCACACCTCCCCATGCAAAGTGCTTGTACATCTTAAACACCGCAGGATTAAAGACATGCCGCTTGTACCCAAAGGCATTGATGATATATACCTTGATGCCGTCTGGACCTCGAATGAGATCGCCTTCCTTGAGAGCGTTGCCGTTCAAGTCAACTTTTGAGACAACCGCAGGAACTGTCGGCGCCGCGGTAGGAGCTGGCGTTAATGCGGGAGCTGGAGTTGATGTGGGAGTTGGCGTTGGAGAAGCATAAAGTGTAGCGCCTCCTCCACCGCTGCTTCCCCCTGATGTTCCACCTGCCGGAGTTACCACGCTTGCTCCACTTGAGAGGTACTGCCACTGATCTCCGTTGCCTTTTTTGTCTACTGCCGTAATCGCGTAGTAGTAAAGCTTGTTTGCCCCTACGGAAGTGTCAGTAAAGGTTTTTGTCCCAGCCGCGATCTGCGAAGCGTTGACTTGGGTAATGCCTGATACTGTTGCCGGATCCGCTGTCGCAGTAACGGTGTAACCTGTAAATGGCGTATCGGACCGATAGACATTATATTCAAGCATGCCCGATCCTCCAGACGGTTCAAGACACACAGCTCCGGATGAACAAGTTTCCGTAAGCGCGGTCCAATCAAGAGTCACGGAACTTACAGTCGAAGCGACAGTGGGCTTCGCGATCGAATTCCCGTTGTTTACATACGGCGCGGTCTCATCGGAAAGTCCTGGGTTTATCGTTCCGCGGATACTCATTGCCGTTGCCATGGTTTTATACTGCACGTCGTAATCAAAGTAGTAATCCTTATTCGCGCTTACATTGGTCACAAAGGTAGAGAATGTTTCATAGTTAAACGTGGAACTTGCGGCTGCGCCCTTCACCATTGCCCGGCTCACTGTCGGTTCTGCAACCCACTCCCCGCTTTCTCCGATATTCTCTTGCCAGTGACCGATATTCATGCCGTTGAAGAGCGTCGCAAGATTCGTTGATTTTATATCGGCATCGCTTACAATCAATGCGTCCACCTCGCTCTTTTTAAGTTCTATAACTGTTTCGACCGGCTTCTGCAGAGTGCTCGTTTTCCCAGCTTCAATTGAAACTGATTTCTCGGAGCCAACCACCTTATGTTCGGCGTTTTCACTGGTTGCCGAGACATTATCAAGCACCACATTTTGGTTGTCTGTTCCCTGCAGGGAGCTTGCGTCAAACCCAAGAGTGACATTTGTGTTTCCGGAATCATTTATAGTAGAACCCTTTGACGGAGAAACACCCTGCGAACCCTCAAGTATGGAAGTGTAACCGGGCGTTACAGTGCTGAACGTAAGAGTCACCGACGCGCCAGATGCGACATCCATTTTATTCGTTTCATATCCCGAATCTGAACTTGCAAAGAGATCCCACTTCGTGCTTGAGACGACATTAAGCGTGAATGCCCCATTTATTATTTGCGCGCCGCTCTCGCCCGTTCCTCCATGCTGTTTCGCGTACACATGTCCGTTCGTTACAAGAGTGGTGCCGTTTGTTTCGTACGCCGTGCCGGTGATAGAAGTTGTGAGCGCGGGAAGAGAGAATGAAAGCCCGGATGTTGTGGAAGAGATTGTCGTAGGATGCTTGTATGCTTCAAACCCCTTCTTTTCCGCCTTCAAGTTGTACGTGCCGGCAGTCACCACAATGCTGAAGTTGCCGCTTGCGTCGGAAAATATTCCCTCCTCGATCCCCGCGGACTTGTTGTACGCGGCTACCCATGTGTTTACTCCCGAAGTTACCGATCCTGAAATCGTAATTCGAGTATTCGGAAGAGTAAAGAGAAGATTGTTTGTGGCGTTCGCGGAAGATCCTACTGTAAATCTTCCATCCGCATTGAGCACCGAACTATCGGGCGCAAGCTCTCCAAATTCGGGAATCGCAAGCGTTACCACGTATCCCTTTGAACTTGCCGGCGTTTGCAAAAGCTCTATGGTAGTGCTCGTTGCGTTTCTCTTGAATGCTTGCGCTTCAACGCCAGTGTCCGGATCATACACATTGATATAGAACTCAAGCTTTCCGGAACTGTTGTTGATAGCGCTTGGCACATTGTTGATCAGCACGCTCACCGGAATCGGTGATTTTGTCGCGAAATTCCGCACCACACTGCTCCCGCTCAAGTTAATACCCGTGGTAATCGTTGAGGTCGCGGTGGGATTTCCCTCGTACGCATCGAGCTTGCCGCCCTTTGGAACTTTCGCGAAAAGATTGTAATGGGTTGTGCCTGAAGTTGAGGCCGGAAGCGTAAGCGTGTAGTAGCCATCCGCGCCAGTGGCATTTGAAGCTCCTTCGCCGGTAAGCGCGTTCGTCGCGGTTGTTACTTGCTCCGCCCATACGACTGCGTCTTTAAGAGCGCCGGAAGAACATCCCGAACTCCCTACCACTTCGCATATATACCCGGAGATTGTGTAATAGGTGCCGGAAACCTTAAAGTTCTTTCCGCTCGCATCCGTGCCTGTCGTTACCGCCACGGAATAACTTGCCGCGGGCGTTGGCTCGTCAGTCTTAATCTTGCTATAGGTAGGATTCTTTGCGGTAAGCGCCCATGTTCCGGCAGGCAAGAAGAACGCGTACGCCCCAGTCTTTGAATCGGCATTCGATTCTCGCACTTCCCCGCTCGCAGAATTCTTCGCGTTCACAGCCGAACCTCCAAGCGGCGATCCCCCCGAATCCAACACGTAACCCTTGACAGACCCGGCACCCTTTACCAGCGTGAATGTTACTCCCGAAGCAGGCGATGTAAGGTTTTTCTCCGCGGCATGGCCGAGGCCAAGTTTCCCTGCTCCTACCTTGTATGTTCCAGCTGGAAGCCGCAAAGTAAACGCGCCGTTTGGATCGGTATTGACAAAATCTCCAGCTCCAAACGTGCCGGAAGGATCGTGCGCCCACACATCAGCTCCGGGCAGACCTTTTCCAGAATCGTCATACACAAATCCGGTAATTTTATCGGTCGCGCTTACCGTGGTGAGCGCGAACGAAGCGCTCGCGGAACCTTGCACTGTCACAAACTGATCGGCCGGAGGCATAAATGGCATTTCAGGCAACGGACCCGTGAACGAGAACATATTCCCAAAGTATGGATGCACACCCACATTCCATGTCCCATCCTTTACGAGCACACTCGCATTTGTCGTGCCGGTGCCGGAAAGACTTGTGGTAGCGTCTGTCCAACCATCCGGTCCCCAAGCGCTTATAGAAACTAGCTTATTTGCCAAACTCGCGGCATGAGTAATGGTTACGCTTATTGTTGAAGAACCCTTTTTCACACTGATTGTCTTTGTCGCTGTGCTTGTCGCGTCAGTAAGCGCCGCAGTCGTATTGCCGCCAGCGAAGTATCCTTTGCCCTTTGCGGGATCTATCATAATGGAGTAATTCACGCCCGCAACCGAGGTCTGAAGGTTTCTGAATACGAACGTCCCGTTGTCAGCCGCGGTAACTATCCCTTCTCTGTGGCCTCCTTGAGAACTATCGAGCATTATTCTCGTTACTCCGGCAACATTCGTTGTGCCGTCTTCTTCCTTTACTTTTACCGTAATTCTTCCGTTGCCTCCCGCCTGTATCGGGAAAGGCATAGACTTTAAGTTGCTTTCAAGAGGTTTGCCCGTCGAATCCTTTGTGGATATTGTCACTTGAAAACCCCCCATGCCGCCGACAGCCGTTGCTTTACTAAAGTCCATTGTCGCCGCAGTCGCGCTGTTCTTTATCCCGTCAAGATCAAAAGAGATAAAGTCTTTCGAGCCAGTGCTTGTCGCGCCTGAAATCGCGAGCTTTATTTTTACTTTCTGATCCATTGGCACCGCGGTAACACTTGCGATTGTGATCGTTCCCGGAGCTGGACCATTGAGATCCGCATTGGCGAATGACTGGTTTACCGGCACTGCGATGGCTCCGCTCACATCAAATCCCGCGGGATACTCAAGGATAACCTCGCCATTTGCATCAATAGCTTGGCTTATAGGAACATCCACGAAATAACGGCTTACCACGTCCGCTGTCTGATCCATCGGCCAGACATTGATAGGCATAAACATCATCACGTTTGTATTCATTGCGTTATCCATGCCGCACCCAAACTGGAATGCCTGCCCGCAATCAATAAGCCCCGGGCCTTGCATTCCATGCACAGTGCCGGTCTTGCTGTTTGCGGCAGAATCAATCACAACCCCATTGAGTCCTTTCACATTCTGGCTCGCGGTAATCTTGAATGTTGCGCCATCGGTCAAACCCAATCCGTCGATATTGAGATCTTTGGAGAACGAGTTGTACATGAAGTGAGCTCCGGTCAGCGGTTTTACAGTGCCCGTTGGACTTTCAAGAGTCCAATTTTCAGAATCCGTAACTGTTGACTCTTTCATAAGCGCATTGAATCCAATACTCATATGGAAGTTATCCGTATCCGCCCAGCTGATCTGCGGGGCGTTATTTTCTGCGGATAATAGCGCTCGGGTCGTAAAGACAACGGAATAATCACTTCCCATCGCGTTCCCGGCAACATCTTTTATGAGCGATCCGACAAGTTTCAGACAATGCCCTTGATTCTGCGCGAGAACACTTCCAAGTTCGAAATGAAGAATCTTTCCCCATGGATCATAATCCGCTGTCCCTGTTACGGTATTGCCCGAGCAGGCGGTGCTTTGATAAAGCTTCACGCTATTTTCTGTCACGCTTGTGTAGTTCAGATCGTCGTTAAATCTTACGCTGACTTCTGGCAGCAGAGGAGACACCGCGGTTGTGCTTGAGTTCTCCGCTTCAAAGTTATTATTAAGCACTCCGGGAGCAGTCGTATCAGCGCTTGCGCCAGTCGTAAATGTGGAGCTGTATTCAGACATCAATGCCACGCCAAAGGTGCTCTTAATGCCGACAGTAATTCGAATGCGATATTGCGTGCTTGCGGAAAGATTGCTCGTCGGCACGAATCCAATGGCGTTCTTGCCTGAAAGATATGAGCGAGTTCCGGCAACCGCGCTTGAATCACTTACTTTTTCCACGATAAATGTTGACGAAGTGATTGTTGAAGTGGAGAGCGGCTCCGAAAATTGCGCTCCGATAAGCTGGGTATTGAGCGGCGCATTTATTTGCCCTCCAAAAGGCACTGTTCCTTCCACCCATGGCGTGCCTCCGCCAAAGGCAAACGATCCGCCGGTAGTGCCGGTTGGCGGAGGAGTCCCAAACGTGCCGCCTCCAAAAGTTCCCGTCTGGGCGAAGTTTTCTGACATCAGGTTCGTTGGCTGGCTTCCACCCGGCAAAGAGGCGCTGGAACAATCAGCATTCACGCAAGCGACCACATACGCTCGATATTGAGTCCCTGAATTTAACGGAAAGAATGTGGAACCGCTTGGCGGCGGAACGCCGCTCGCGAGATACTCAAATCTTGAATCATCGTAGATTGCGTATGTGGTGCCGGTGCTTCCCACAAACGTCGTTGTTGTCGATGAAATCGCGCTTGAATTGAGCGAACGATGAGTGGCAGAATTGCTGTCGGAAGCATACTGGTTTGTTCCGCTTTGGATATTGAGCGGAATGCTGTCTGGCAAGAGATACACATTATAGTGATCTATTGTTCCGGACGGAGCAATCCATGTAATCAAAATATCATTCTTATCAAGACCGGGACCTGTAAAGTCTTGATCAAGCAAGAGCACAGTGCTTGGCGCGCTTAATGTGATTGCCTGGAAGGACTTCGCCGCGTGATTTGACGGTATGGTGATTCCGGCAAGATCCTTGATGGCTGTCGTCGGCGTAACCGTCGCGGTGTTGATATTGACCGCGCTTGTTGGGATACTTGCGATCACTGCTTTCAGTAAGTTGGGAGAAAGCCAAGAAAGCGTCGGCGTCGTCGTCGCCCCATAATCTCCGGCTGACGGCGCAAGACGAGTCCCAATATTGCTTCCCGCGAGCGTTGTCTGATCAATCGCTTCAGAGAATGTAAAGTACATTTCATCGCCCACCTCAAGCGTGCTTGTTGCTCCGGCAACATTTGCCTTTGCTTCCACCTTCGTCAGAGTTGGCGCTTGAATGTCAAGAATTCCCGGTTCGAAAATAGATTTTCCTCCCGCAGTCGTAATGTACATCGGTTCCGCCCATATCTTATCCCCATTCTGAAGATTTGGAGAAGTTCCGAGAATTATCGTAATCGTGTCATTTGGTTTTGTGGTCTGGGTTCGCGAAACAAAAACCCCTGTTCCCCACGCAGCCGAGGGGTTTGTGCAAGGGTTCCCGGGTGAACAACGATCAACCCAAAAGGCATTCGCGATATTCGATCCAATGGTCGTTGTTGACATGAGCCCGCTCATTTCAGAATTAAAGACTATTGAAACCGTGTCTCCCGCGTCAAAGATGGTGCTTGAAGCTCCAAGAGTCAAATTGGAAACAATACTCGAAATTTTTGGAATAGAAGTATCAACAGTTCCGGAACCAGTGCCAAAATTACCAACTACATCCGTAACTCCCGTTGGAGAAACCGTATCGCCATTCAAAAGCGTTGAACCGGAACCGAGCATGATTTCGACAACATTCGGCATTGCCTCAAAATTCGTAGTGCTTGAAGACCAGAAGAATACTTGGTTTCCGCTCCCCCAGGTATGACTGCCGGAAATTGGAAGCGCCGCGTCAAGCGAGGCCTGCGTTATCTTCGGAGGGCTTGTCGTAAAGTCAAAGAAACTCCCGGGGTCAATTGGCTCCGAGAATTCAATATGGATATTAGTCCCCGATCCTATAGTAAGAGAAGATCCTCCCATCATCCCAAATCCTCCCCCGCCGATGTTGAGCGAAGTGATAGTTGGCCCCGTCGTATCAGAAAGCACAGTGTTAAGAAGAGTCACGGTGTTGTTTGCCCCGGTAAAAGGACCGAAACTGTTTCCTCCAATAAGAGTGCTCGCGTTAATCGTATCTGCTCCAACGATTGCATCTGTCGTTGATGACATCCGAATAATAACGTTCTTTCCATCTCGGGAAATAAAGTTGATGCGGCTTACAGCCAACCCGCCGCTCGACGCGTCGGTAAACGCAAAATCAGTTGCCGCAAGAGTCGCCGGAGTTGCTTTGTAGGTGTTTCCGATTGGCGTGCCGGTAAATTGAGTTTCTGCGGGATACGACAAAAAGTTCTGATTCACAATCGGCTCTGGAAAATTCAGAAACATCTTAAAGCGAGCTTTGCTCGCAAGAAGAGAAAGCCCCGCGCCTCCGGTCTTTGGATGGAAAGTAACAGTCCCGGTTACCGCGTTGCCGTTGCTGTCCACAACTGCGCTTGCGGGATCAATGACATCGCCATCTAGCAGGGTAAAACCTGTGTTTAAAGTGATT
Source organism: Candidatus Spechtiibacteriota bacterium (assembly GCA_016177905.1). Taxonomy (GTDB): domain Bacteria; phylum Patescibacteriota; class Minisyncoccia; order Spechtbacterales; family HO2-43-30; genus JACOUK01. The sequence continues at coordinate 7,359 of JACOUK010000091.1, forward strand.
GTCACGCTCTTTTCATCCGCCGCCCAAGAAACCACCGGCGTGTTGCCGTAAAGATTCACCTTCCCCGTCACCGGCAATGTCGTGCTCGCGTTTGATGCAGTGACATTGCTCGTGATCATTTTTTTTGAAAATGTTATCTTTACCTGGTCCCCCGAACCGAGACCAGCGCCGCCAAGATCAATATGCTCCACCGAAGAAACAGAGCCCGCGGCAGAAGAAATCACGCCAACATTTCCAAGCGCGTTTCCCGCCTTGTCATTAAGACCATTGTGACTATACGCATCCCACCATGGCGTAATAATATATCCTTCTCCAACATCTGCAAAACTGCCGAGCGTAATTTTTACAGTAGTATCATTGGTCCAACTCACGCTCGCGCCGTCTCCCCACCATCCCCATGAACAATTTGTGCGCGCGCTTTGGGGAGTAGTAACATTGCAACTTGCGCCGTACAGCACATCCCAATCCCAAATACTTGACGCGCTAAACTTTTCCATAGCCTCCGAAAACGTCAACGTAAGCGTGTCTCCCTTGCTAAAACTGCTGGAGTTGTCCGCATCGGCATATACTGTTTGCGTAATTTTTGGAGCAGAACCGTCTATTGTGCAGGAAATAAGATTGAGAGTTCCGGTTACGCATGCGGTGGATGCGGCAAGGGTAGTCCCAAATACATCTTTGATTCCTGATGCTGTCGTTGTGGAAATTTCAAGAACATCACCGTTTTGAAGCGGAGTCGGATCTCCTTTCACTGTCACAAAAATCTCTCTCTTATCGAAGCTCAATCCCGTGCTCGCAATCGTCCCTGTCGCGTTCCCTCCACGCTTGAACGTAAATGCGGCCGGCGCGACTGTTGATGGATCCAAAGGCGCTCCCACGATTACCTGTATAGTATTCACATCAAGTCCTATGCCGGAAACAGAAGCAGTTTGCGCTGACTCTATAGTCATCTGCCAATCGCTTTTGTTCACACTTCCCGTTGTGCTTTTTGGAGCTCCTGCTGAATCCCATTGGCCATTTACGCGAATAGTGTCGGGGAAAGTGGTTAAAGCGGTTGAAGAAAAGTCAAACGCGGCAATGACTGCGCTCGACGCGGTAATTCGCACAACTTTATTGCTTGTCACCGTGGGCGAGGTGCAATCGCCGGTCTTGCAAAGCACCGCGGAGCTGATTGTCTCTGTGTCGGCAGCGGCGGTTTTTAAGGTGTAAAATGCTGTTTTTTCAGCAGAAACTTCCTCGAGGTCGTTTGAGAATACGACATCAACCACGGTCGCGCTTCGGCGAAAAGCGCCGATTATTTCAAGTCCGGTTGCTCCGCTCCCTGTTGGATAAGCAATGGGGCTCAAAGTTGTCGTTGCGACCTTATTGCCGAAAATATCCGTGAAAAAATTTGAACCTTCGCCCAAAACCACAGAGTTTACGCCAAGATTGGGGTCAATGTTCGCATTTGGAATATCCACAAATATATGAGACAAGTCCCATTCATCTCTATGCCCAAATGCTTGCACCATGTTGTCGTTGAGATCTTGAGTGTATACCGTATCGCTCCCGTCATAGGGGTCGGTGGTTGCCGCAGTATTGAGCTTTATTCTTTGCGTAATATATGAACTCGTCGCAGTCGTAGGAAAAGCAATCGGTTCGTTGAATTTCAGCTCAAGCGAATTATTTCCAAAAAGATTTACGCCAGTGATATCAATTGTTGGAACGGCCGTATCCTCATTGCCGCCGGCAAGCGTAGTAGCGCCCGTAGCGCATGCCTCCGGCGTTCCTGTGGACAAACCTTGGGTATAGATTTGATTTGCCGCGCAACCTACTGTAGTGCTCCCGGACGTTGGCGCCGAACTCAAAATAAGGTGCGCTTTCGTGCTTCCTCCCGAATGTTCCACCGTCGTGATTGTCTGTGCCGTCCCGCCTATCACAAAATCTGCCGGAACAAGTTTACCGATCTGACCCCATTGAGGAGTAGCCCAGTCGTTGCCCGTAAACACTCCCTGATCAAATGTTACGAGCACATCCACTGATCCGGTCTTCCACGCCACGGATGTGATTGAAGGAGCCGCGGCATGGGCAACCTGTGTCGGCAAGAGAATGCTCAAAGGCGCTCCAATAGACCAAATGGTTAAGAATAACGTCAAGAAACCGGTGAGGATGCGCCTCCCGATTTTCCTTGCCAGTTTCTTCGTCAGAAGATTGGCAGGCATCGAATATGACAGCGACATATAAAAAATAAAAGTCCTCTCCGGCACCTCCTGCCGGGTAAGACTTTTTGTTAAGACCTGTTCGTTTCCGCAAGTGGCGGATAAAATCGACAATTAATTATTATTTTTCGCATTTAAAATTTTATGGAATTACCACTTTTTTTCTCCTCCTTCTCCACCCACTCCCTCTCCTTGGTTTTGGTTTCCGCCTCCCGCATCAGCGCTCTCATCACCCATCGAGCTTGGAGCGTTTCCCCCTTCGTTCATGTTCGTGCTTTGCGCGCTCTCTCCCTTCTCTCCGCCTTTCTTTTTCATGAAAAAGAAATAGTACGCGCCGACGCCGCCGATAAGAATAAGAATTACGATAAGAAATAACTGCATAATTTTTTTGCTCAAAGCAACAAACCGCTTACCGCAATCGCACTCAATGAAAAATCTTCAAAGATCGCGCTCGCTGCGGTACGCTTGAGTCTGCTGACAATCGCAAAATATTAATAACAAATTTTGTAACTTCTCTTGTTTTTCATTGTATCACGCGAGTCAATACGTGAAACTGTGGATAAGTCACGAACGAAATTTTTTCACAAAAACAAAAAACGGGAAAATAACTGCGGCTCGAAAAATCCTTACCGCTCTCCGCGGTTCCATAATAAATCTCCACAACCACTCGAGGCCAAACACGCGCATATAGGATGGCGCGCGGGGTATGCGGCGCGAAATCATGTCAAATGCCCCGCCTACTCCCATCGCGAGTCTTACATTTTGAAATTTCCGCAGATTGCGCGCGATCCAGCGCTCTTGCGCCGGCGCTCCAAGAGCCACAAATATGCAGTCGGGCTGCAGAATATGATTTACGAGAAAAAAAAGATGCTTATTCTTTATGTTTTCTATGGCGTAAAATGTGAGATGAGGGAACTTTCGCTGAAAAACGGCCGCGGCCTTTCGCGCTATTCCGGGCCCGCCTCCGAGCAAAAGGATCTTGTGGGGCAGATACGTCTTCGAGGATCCGAAGAATCTATACGACAAAAATCTCGTCATAAAATCGACGCCTGCGATCCGTTCTTGCAGCGCCCGAGCGCCGCCATGCAAAATTCTCGAAGCCCAAACGATTCCCGCGCCATCCGGCAAACTCAAATCAGCCCTGTTTAAAATTGCCTGATAGCTTTTGCTCTTCCGCGCTTCGAGCACAATTTCCGGATTCGGTGTTACAATATAATGCTGCTTGCCGTCATACAAAAATTCCTCGGCCGCATGAAGCGCTTTTTTGAAACTTACCGCGTGAACTTTCGTGCCGAGAATATCTAGTGTTTTCACCCATTTATTATACCATGATGCACATACTTTCTGTTATCCCCTTCGCAAAGATTCCGCGTCCGGCGCCGCAAATCCTCGATTATTTCACTTCCGAAAAAATTTCGACTGGCGGAATTGTCCAAATCTCTTTGGGGTCTCGCAAAATCCTCGGAGTGGTCACTGTCGCTGTGCCCGCCCACGAAAAAAAACAAGAAATAAAAAAATCCGCCTTTCGGCTAAAACCTATAGATCGCGTAGTGAATAGCGCCGGCATCCTCCCTCAAACCTATCTTTCCCTTGCCCTCTTTCTAAGCGACTATTACTACACCTCTCTTGGACTCGCTCTCAAGTCTTTGACCCCTGCATTCTTTAGCCATCCAACAAAAAAATTCGTTGAAAAACTCTCCGCGCTGCGGCCTTGCGCCTTCAAAACCGCGCAAAACGATATTACAGTTCAGCAAAAACCCGTACTCTATCTTGCCTCGCATAACGAAAAAGCAAAAATAAGATTTTATGAACAGGAATTACGAAAAACACTCAAAAACAAAGAGTCGGTCCTCTTTTTAGTCCCAGAAATTTATAAAATCGAGTATTTCAAAAAACAGCTTCCGATCCTCAAAGATGCCTCTGTGATCCATGCAAACCTTACGCCCGCGAAACAATACGAAATTTGGGAAAAGGCGCTTTTAGGGCGCGCAAATTGCGTAATGGGAAGCCGATCCGCAATCCAAATACCGCTTGCGCGCCTTGGGCTCATTATTGTTGACGAAGAAGAAAGTGACTTCTACAAATCGTTTGATCAGCAACCTTATGTAAATGCCAGGAGCCTCGCCCTCAAGCTCGGCGAACTAACTTCTGCAAAAGTAATTTTAGGCAGCGACCTTCCTTCAATTGACTCGCTTTGGAACGTTACCCAAGGCCGCTATGAACTCAAAACACCAAAACCTAAAACAGAAAACCCCGCGCAACGCCCCGTCCCGATAACCATCGGGGCAAAACCCAAAATTACTATCGTTGATATGCGGGAAGAACTGCGAAATAAAAATTACTCGATTTTTAGCAAAGAACTGCAGAATCACTTAAAACAAGTTGTCCGAAATAACAAGCAGGCAATTTTATTCATCAATCGCAGGGGCCTTGCGAGTGGAATTCTCTGCCGCGACTGCGGCCATATTGTAAAATGTCCGAAATGCGACATCGCGTTTGTTTTTCACCAAGCGATTAATTCCGTCGCGTCCAACAAACTCGTTTGCCATCATTGCGCACGTGAAGAAAATCCACCGAAAATCTGCCCTCAATGCAAAAGCTATCGCATAAAATTTATAGGGACAGGGACCCAGCGCGTAAAAACTGAACTCGAACAGTTTTACCGGAGAAATGAACTTACGAATTGGAAGATAGCGACACTAGACCTCGATATTGCAAAGGATTGGCCCGCGCAGAAAAAAATCTTTCAAGATTTCAGGCTTAGGAAATACAACATCCTCATAGGCACTCAACTCATGCTTAAAGAGCAACTGCTGCCAAAGGTTGATCTTACAAGTATCATCACAATAGACCCAATGTTTTCGATTCCAAACTTCCGAATGAATGAGCTTGCGCTTCGCATTGTGGATAAACTTCGATCAGTAACATTGTCGCAAATTATTTTTCAGACATACATTATGGACAACTTTGTCATTCAAAATGTCCATAATAATCTACTTGAGACAAACAAATTACACAAAAATGTCATAAATAAATTGCTTAAGAAAGAACTGGAAAATCGAAGAGAATTTTCTTTTCCGCCTTTCTCACAGCTCATAAAACTTTCGTATCACGATAGAAATCCACAAAAATCTGAACGAGAGGCGAAAATTCTAAAAAATAAGCTTGTTATTCAGGCTCAAAACCTCCGTCTGCCCCAGGCCGATCTTCAAATACTGGGCCCCGCGCCCGCATTTATTCCAAGGGTTAACAATAGATATATATGGCAAATCATGATAAAATCAAAAATGCAGGATGTACACTTGCGAAACGCATTACTGCGGGTAATCCCCAGCAATTGGAAAATTGATGTAGATCCAATCGAAATCCTGTAACATGATTAGAAAAGTTGTTCAAGACCAAAACCCCATACTTCACAAAAAGACTCTTCCAATCGCGAAAGGGTTCCGTTCGCGTACACTCGAAAAGCTTATCGAAGATATGAAAGATACGCTCCGAAAGCAAGATGGTCTTGGGCTTGCGGGTCCTCAAATCGGCGAATCTTTGAGCATTTTTGTAATCCCAGACCGCCTTGCCCCCGAGGTCCGTACGCCATACGCGCCATTTTCCTTCTTAAAACCTCTTCACCCTGCCGTCTTCATCAATCCGGAAGTTCTAACCCGCTCAAAAACAAAAGAGATCATGGAGGAGGGGTGTTTAAGTATCCATGGAATCTTCAAGGAAACTTCGCGATTTTTGGAAGTTAAAATAAAGGCCCAAGATGAACTTGGACGCAAATTTTCCGTCAAAACAAAAGGGCTTCTCGCGCGAGTGTTTCAGCACGAGATAGATCACCTGAATGGGATATTATTTATTGAAAGATAAATTTTCATTGAGCGTAAAGATTAAAATGGATCCAGAACCCTTAAAAATAGTTTTCTTTGGCACCCCTGAATTCGGAAGAATTATTCTTGAAAGGCTTATTGAAGCAAATTATAAGCCGATTTTGATTGTAACTGCGCCCGATAAACCAGTTGGCAGAAAACAAAAGCTCACTCCCTCGCCGGTTAAAGTTCTCGCGGGGCAGCATAAAATTCCGATTCTTCAGCCGCAAAAGTTGAGCAAAAATACAATATACGATATACAACATACAAACCCCGGTCTATTTGTCGTCGCCGCCTACGGCAAGATTATTCCCAAAAAAATACTTGCGATGCCCAAGTACGGCGCGCTTAATGTCCATCCTTCCCTTCTCCCTCGCTGGCGAGGGCCGTCGCCTATTCAATACGCGATCTTGAACAGTGATAAAGAAGCTGGAATTACCATAATGCTCATGGACGAAAAACTTGATCACGGACCCTTGTTTGCAAATGAAAAATTAAAAATGAAAATCGAAAAATTTACTGCCGAAGAATTATCAAGTAAACTCGCCGAACTCGGCGCGGAATTGCTCATAAAAACCATTCCGCAATGGGTCGCCGGAGAAA
>JACOUK010000092.1 GCA_016177905.1 Candidatus Spechtiibacteriota bacterium
TATCCCAACGGTGATTTCATCGCTTCGGTCGCAAGTGCCCAGAATGGCAGATGTGACATGAAGATCGGGGTCCTTCAATAGTCAGCAGCAGGAAGCGAAATATTAGCAACCGCTAAGTAGGCAACGAAAGGCGGTTTTTCATTTGTGGAATTGTAGAACTTTTGACAGGCGGAGGAGAAAGTGCTTGTATGTCTATATGGCGCAACTCAATTTGTTGTTTAAAAATCAAGATTGGAGGATGGCGCAATGGGAAGAATTGTGACACTCACAGGACCTTCTGGCGTGGGCAAGACTACGATTGCCGGGGAATTGCTGAAACAAAATCCCGATTGGAAATTGGTGTTGAGCCTTACCACGCGCGCGCCGCGAGATTCCGACTTGCCCGGCGAATATCGTTGCCTTGTTTCCCATGAAGAATTCAGAAGAAGAGAGCAGTTAAAGGAGTTTTTGTGGACTACATTGGTTCATGGAAATAGATACGGGACATTGCGCCGGTGCGTGGATAACGCCTTGAAAGCAGATTACGTGTCGTTAATGCTTCTCACGCCCGATGTCTTGCCGGCCCTTTTGAGCTATGCGCCCGGGAAAGTGCTGTCGTTCTTTATTGTTCCGCCAAAGGCTGAAGTACTGCGGGCGCGACTTTTGAAAAGAGGTGAAGCCCCGGAGGCGATTGAGAGGCGCGTTGCCGACTGCGTACAATGGTATGTAGAAGCTGTCACTTCGGGCTTGCCGTACTTATGTGTCACAAACAGCGGTGGAATTGACGAGGCAGTGGGAGAAATAATGGAAGTGGTATTTAGACAAAAATAAGAGTGCCGCTGTAATCGGCACTTTTTATGTATGCAAAGTATGACATTCTTATTTGAGAAGCTCTGCCCACTCGCCGGAGTGGAGCATTTCAAGAATCGCGATACCCATTGGGCCGCCGTTGTCGGACTGGCGGAAGAATGCAAGCTGCGATGTGGGTTCAGGCACGTACGCTCCATATTTTTCGTCAAGGTACGTCGGCAATTCATCGGTACGGGGGAGGGGATGGAGGACGCGAGCGTGTGCGGGAAGATTCTCCACGACTTGATGAGTTACACCGCAGTGATCAAAGTAGTGTATGAGAGCTTCCTTTCTATCTTGTACTTTGGCGCGACTATTGACTGGCCAGTTTTCTGTTTGGGGCCGCATGACATAAAGCACGTCCGCGTCTTTTACAACATTTGCCAGACTTCTTACATTTTCCATAACTTGTATGCCGCGCGATTCGAGGAAAGACTTGACGTCTCTCGGCAGTTCAAGTCGCAAGCGAGGAGGAGAAATCAATGACACCCGGATGGAATTACAATAAGAAAGCGCGCAGAGGAAAGACCGCACGGCACGCCCTGTCAAATCACCAGTGACCACCACGTGAAGATTGTCAATTTTTCTCAACTCTTCGCGTATAGTAAAGAGATCCTTCAGTGCTTGCGTCGGATGCTCCAATTTACTGCCTGCGTTAATCACCGGCACAGAACTATAACGGGCAAGCGATACTGCCGCTCGGTCATCGGGATGACGAATGACAAGAACGCTGACTCCCGGGTAATGGCTGATAACTCGCCCCGTATCCTGGAGGCTTTCGCCTTTTGAGATTGATGTGTCGCGGGAGAAATTTTGCCAGCCGTCAACATTTCCGCCAAGCGCTCGCATAGCGGTTGTAAAAAGGCCGTAGGTGCGCAGGGATGGCTGATCGAACAAAAGCATCATCGTGCGCCCCTCGAGCATATGCATGCGCTGCTGTGCTATTGGATCGCAGGTTATCCAGGAGTTATTCTTGAATGCGCATTTTATTTTTGCGGCGCGATCAAGGACAGCGTCTATGAGGTTCCTGTTAAATTCGATCGCGTTTATAATATGCGGGACTTTTCCCATACCCCCCCTTTTTAAAGATCTAAGTCCTCATCTTTCAAGAAGTTGAGGCTAGAGTCATGATAGGATAACACTTCATTTTGTCAATACCTGCCTCTATGATACGATAAAAGCAGGAATATGACATACGAGAAAAAGACAATTATTCACCAAGCTCGTACATACATAGTATGAGAAAATCTGATTTTACAAAAATAAATGACTATCTTTGGGAAGTTCCAAAGAGTTTTCGTTCTGATATGCGAGTGCCGGCAAGAGTGTATGTGACGGGAAAGATGCTTGAGGAAAGTTTTAAGGACAGTTCTCTCGATCAGCTTATCAACCTTGCGACGCTTCCCGGCATCCAAAAATACAGCATTGGGATGCCCGATATCCATGAGGGCTATGGGGCTCCCATCGGAGGAGTCGCGGCCATTGATGTTAAGGAAGGGGTTATTTCTCCGGGTTTAATTGGCTACGACATGAATTGCGGCATGCGGCTTTTGACGTCGGAGCTCACCGCTGATTTTATACAATCGAAACTCGATGCCGTAGCAACGGAAATTCAAAAAGAAGTTCCTTCCGGGCTTGGGAAGGGAAGGCAATTAAAATTCAATATTGCAACGATGGATCGGATTCTGGAAGGCGGATCAGAATTTATTATCGGGAGAGGATATGGAGATGCCGAGGATCTAGCAAATTGTGAAGAACAGGGAAAGATGAGAGACGCTCATGCGATT
>JACOUK010000072.1 GCA_016177905.1 Candidatus Spechtiibacteriota bacterium
AGCAAAGGGGAGGACAACGATTTTCTTCGTATCCAAAACGCGCTTGGCATTCTTTCGGAAGCTCCGCTCTTTATAGACGACACTCCCTCGCCTACGATTCTCCAAATGCGCGCGATGGCTCGGCGGCTTCAGGTGGAGCATGGCCTTTCGCTTGTGATTGTTGATTATCTTCAGCTTATCCAGCCGCGCACCATGTCGGACAATATGGTCCAGCAAGTCACGGAAATTTCAAGGACCCTCAAAGCTTTCGCGCGCGAACTTAATGTTCCGGTCCTTGCGCTTTCCCAGCTCAATCGAGCCGTAGAATCGCGCTCTCCTCAAATCCCAAGATTGTCAGACTTGCGTGATTCGGGATCTCTTGAGCAGGACGCGGATGTTGTGCTCTTCATCTATCGTCCGGAAAAGAAGGAAGGAGACTCTGCGGAGAACAACATCGCGGAAATTCATATCGCGAAACACCGAAACGGCCCTCTCGGGAGGACGAAACTTTTCTTCGATGAACGCAGAACCAGTTTTCGGGATTTAGCGAAAAACTACGAGTAATCTCAAACTATGCTCCCGCAAGAAACACAACAATTGATTGCGCAATTTACAAAGTTGCCGGGCATCGGCCCCCGCCAAGCCGCGCGGTTTGTTTTTTATTTATTGAGAAATGAGCATGAAATATCTTCGCTTCTCGATACTTTGAAATCTATGAAGGAAAACATCACACTATGCAAAAACTGCTTCCTTCCGGCTTCCGTCTCCACTTTGTGCGCTATCTGCGTAAGCCCGAAGCGCGACAAAAATACAATATGTCTTGTCGAAAAAGAAACCGACGCTCTCAACTTTGAAAAAACCGGACAATTTCAAGGGCATTATTTTGTTTTGGGAGGATTTATTGATCCTTTACACAAAGAAAGCATCGCGTATGAACGGCTAAATTTTTTGGTTCGAAAATTAACTACCCACTCGAACAAAGCATTACCTTTTGACCACGATCGTACTCAAAAGGTAATAGAAAACTCTGGCAATAGTAAAAATGACAGCGAAACAAATAACAGGGAACTCATTCTCGCGCTTACCCCCCGGCGCGAAGGAGACTTCACATCGCACTATATTGAAGAACAGCTGAAGCCTCTGAAAAACCAAGGGGTTCCTATAAAAATCACCCGCCTCGGCCGCGGCCTCTCCTCCGGCGCGGAGCTTGAATACGCGGACGGAGAAACCCTCAAAAACGCGCTCGCGGGAAGAAGGTAAAAATGAAAACCCCGCTCGTACGTTGAGCGGGGCTGTTGAGGACGACAGATATGTTCGTCCACTAACCTTGCAGCTCTGCGACTCCTTCCTCTGGTATCTGCTCTGGTCCTCTCGCAACAGCGTACCCTCCCTTGTGACTCGAAAATGGCCGGAGGTCGGACTCTATGCGGCAGTATTCTGGAAAGAACCTTGCGACAACCAGAGCAAACTTTGCCGCGATGTAATTCTCGTAGATGTAATCCTCGAGCATAAGATTCGGCGGTCTGTCGAGGCATGCAATATCGATTGAAAACTCTTCGCCCAAGCCTTTCGCCATCAGATCTCGGGGAAACCAAACCATGACATCGCGCTCGTCATAGTTTATGGTGCTGATCTCCCGCGCGACCTCGACCATCTCCCTCATAAGCGCCTCGAGCATGCTCTGGAACTCCTCCTGCTTTTTCGGATCTGTTTCCGGCAAAATTCCGTTTATGGTTATCGTCGGCATCTCTTCCTCCTCTTTTCTGCACTTTACCGCATACCTATTTTACAATGAATGTGCGCCACTTGTCAAGATACAATATATCCTCCGGCGTTAGGAGGCTATGTGCTTTTCTCTTTTGCTTTTGCGGAGACTTTCTTTTTAAGGACGGCGGCAGTTGCTGTCTTTGGTTTTGCAACTTTTTCTGCGGCACCTGCGCCTATACTTATAATTTCAACTTCCGTATACAGTTGCCGGTGGCCTACTTTGCGATGATACCGCTTTTTCGCGTTGTATTTGTAGGAAATAATTTTCTCGCCCTTTCCCTGCTTCAGCACCTTTCCTTTTACAATGTAATCTTTCACGTACGGAGTGCCGATGCGGCTCTCTGAATCTTCTGCGAATAAAACAGTGTCAAACACAACATCTCCTCCCTCGGGAGTTTCTATTTTTTCTATTTTGACTTTTTGGCCGGGGCGCACGGTGTACTGCTTCCCGCCGGTTTTGATTATTGCAAACATATCCTGTAATGAGCCTCCGCAGAGGAAGGCTTTTCTCACTTTAACTCCGATTTGTACCTTCTTAACATATGAAAGATTTATAGCAAAAAACCTATTATCAGTCAATATCTTCGGCTTGTCGGGGACGATCAACTTCCAGCGTCTCAATCTCTCCCCTTTTCCCGGTGATGCGCGTAACGTCTTTGTCTATCTTGCCCAGTTCCTTGTAAGCGGCGTTGTACGTATTTACCGTGGTTCCCAGGTGCCCTCCCAATTTTTCCATATAGGAATCATAGCTTCTCATATGGCGGCCCAAATCTTCCACGCGCTTGCGAATCTCTTTTGCGCTCTCCTCAATCTGCATTGCCTTTAGCCCCTGAAGAACGGTTTGCAGGTACGCGAGGAATGAAGTAGGGGAAACAATAATGACATGATATTTGCCCGCCGCGCGCTGAACAAGATTCTCCGTCTCCTCGGTCACTGCTCCGATCTTGTTCACAAGAAGATCATAGTATATGGCTTCGTGAGGAATAAACATAAAAGCAAATTCCGTCGTCCCCTGCTCCGGCTGGATGTATTTTGAAGTTTCAACAATCCTATTTTTGAGGTCGTTCACAAACATTTTCTCCAGACGCTCCCGTTCAGTTTGACTGTTCGTTTCGGTAATACGATTGTAGTTTTCAAGAGAAAATTTTGAGTCAATAGGTATAATTTTATCTTTTACGAATACAGCGGCGTCCACAATCGTCCCGTCTTTAAATCCATACTGCATCTGATACGATCCGGGGGGCATGACATTTGTAAGAAGCGTTTCGAGATAATACTCTCCAAGCACTCCTCTCTGTTTCGGATTTTTTAAAATATCCTGCAGGTTTTTA
>JACOUK010000005.1 GCA_016177905.1 Candidatus Spechtiibacteriota bacterium
AAACAAATTTGCCGCGTGTTTTGCATCTTTAAAAAGATGGGCAGTGCTCTGATAAAGTGGAACCGCGCGAGAGAAATCGGGGGGGCTTGGAGTGTAGGAAGAATGTAAAGCGCTAGTTCGAAATTTATACTTTTTATTTTTCATACCGCGCACCCGCCTTCCCCCGCAACTGCGAGCTTCGGCGGGTTAAGGTTTTGCAGCCATCCCGCAGTCGCGGGATGGGCAAAGCCCTTAAAATCCTTCATATTCCCGCATCACAAGCTGGGCTTCAATCTGGCGCATTGTTTCAAGAACTACCGAAACAACAATGAGTATAGACGTCCCTCCCACAAGAAACTGAAACGCGGTAATTCCTGTCAACCCCTGAATAACCGACGGCAATACCGCGATAAGCCCCAAAAAAATAGCTCCGATAAGAAGAGTTCTATTCAGTATGTAATAAAGGTGCTGGGATGTCGGTTTGCCCGGCCGCAGCCCGGGAATAAAACCTCCCTGCTTTTGAAGATTATTCGCGATATTATCAGGGTTAAAAGTAACTGCGGTATAAAAATACGTAAAAAGTACGACAAGCGCAAAGTAAGAAACGCCATACAGCCATTGATTGTTGGTCAGGAGGTTAAAAATATGCGAAAGTCGTATAGCCCATACCGCGTTTGACGCGCTTAAAAAGTTTCCGATCATGCCCGGGAAAAGAAGCAATGAAAGCGCAAAAATAATCGGAATCACTCCGGCAGGATTCAAATTCAACGGAAGAAATGTCGATACCCCCCCGTACACTCGCCCTCCCCGAACACGTTTGGCGTAAGAAACCTGGATATTGCGTCTTGCTTCATTTACCGTAATAACACCCGCGATAATAATGATGGAAAGCGCGAAAAATACAATCATTGCCGGTATCTGATCACGGGTCATTGTGGCAAGAATTTGTTGAATGGATTGAGGCACCCGCGCGACGATTCCGGCAAAAATCAAAAGGGAAATACCGTTGCCGATTCCTTTTTCCGAAACAAGTTCTCCCAGCCACATTAAAAATATCGCTCCCGCAGTCACCGTAAAAAGAGTTGTCAATAACTCGAAACGGCTTAGATCGCTAATAACATTCTGGCGCGTAAGAAGCGTAATAAATCCAAACCCTTGAAGTAGCGCAAGCGGAACAGTAAGCATTCTTCCGTACTGATTAAATTTTTGTCTTCCCTGCTCGCCCGCTTCTTCGTATATTTCTTTGAGCTTCGGAAAGATCATTGTCATTAACTGTAAAATAATCGTGGCGGTAATGTAGGGCCCCAAACCGAGCATAACTACGGAAAGCTGTTCGAGCGCCCCTCCGGAAAAAATATTCAAGAGGCCGAAAGCCTGATTGTTCCCGAAAAATTGCTCAAGCCTCGCTTGGTCAACTCCCGGGATTGGAATGCTCGCCGCAAGACGAAAAATACCGAATACCACCAATACAAAAACGATCTTGTTGCGCAGTTCTTTGATCTTAAAGAGAAGAAGAATTTTAGACAACATGCTGTGTTTTTTCTTGAGCGGTCTTGGACATTTCCACTCCTTCAAACTTTAATTTTTTCGTGATCGTGCCTCCTCCCAAAATTTTTACGGAAGGCGCCTTTCCTCCTATTCTACGAACTATTCTTTTTTGAAGCAATGTTTTGGGGTTTACAACGTCTCCCTCGCTAAACTTTTTCTCCACTTGATCGAGATCCACCACGGCAAAAAAAGTTCTATATTGCTTCGGCCCCTGCTTCTTGTAACGTCCGGCTGGCACGCCCCGAAGCTTGGGAATTTTCCTTATAAGATCGCGAATTGCCGGCCGAAGACGGGCTCCTGTTCGCGCCGTTTGCCCTTTTCCTCCCCGGCCCGAACGATTTCCGCGCGTCCCTCCGCGGCCAACCCGCCTGTGCCTTTTCTGTTTAATTGAAGAAAGTTGATGAATCTGCATATCTATTACTCATTATGTAAAACGTCCGCCTTCGCCGCGTCGTCTGTCGCAACATCTTCTTCTTTGGGAACGCGAGGCTCCTCCGCCTTCTTTTTAGGCGACTTTAGTTTCTTTAACGCCTCGATTGCCGCCCTCGCGTTGTTCAGCTTATTCCCCGACCGCGAAAGAATTTTCCCTATGATGTTTTTGTACCCGGCAAGATCAACGACTGTCCGAACCGCTCCTCCCGCGATAATGCCCCTGCCTTCGGGCGCGGGCTTCAAAAAAATTCTGGCGCTCCCAGACTTCCCATACACTTCGTGCGGTATCGACCCCTTGCTCGTCACCACGACTTGGATCAAATTTTTCTTTGCGTCCCGTACGGATTTTTCAACCGCGCCGCGCACATCCTGCCCCTTTCTCACTCCGACCCCCACCCTTCCGAGCCTGTCGCCTACGACCACAACCGTACGAAAACTAAATCTCTTTCCTCCGGCTGTAACTCGCGCGACTCTCCGCACATCCAAAAGCTTCTGCTCAAACTCTCCCGGCTCTCTCGCGCGGCCCTCTCCTCTTCTTTTTTGAAACGCGTTTCCTCTTTTCATTGCTTTAAAGATTAAAATTCAAGCCCTCCATCTCTCGCTCCTTTTGCCACTGCTTCGACTCTCCCGTAATACACATATCCTCCCCGATCGAATACGACATGCGTGATCTTTAATTTTTTTGCCTTTTCCGCAATCATTTTCCCAACCTCAATTGCTTTCCCCGCCGCTTTTCCTCCTTGAGCCGTTCCAAGAATCTCGCCTTTCTCATCGTCAATAAGCGTAGCGTAGATATATTTGTTTGAACGAAACACAGCGAGGCGCGGCCGCGCGCTCGTCCCCCTCACCTTCGCTCGAATTCTTTTGTGTCGAAGTTCCCTTTGACCTCGTTTGTTACGCATAGGTATGAAATATCATATGAAATGTTAGGCAGCGACCGTTGCCGCTTTCTTCCCGACTTTTCTCCGTATATACTCGCCGGCATAATGAATGCCCTTTCCTTTGTATGGTTCAGGCTTTTTGAAGGCGCGAATATCCGCCGCCACCTGCCCTACCATGTATTTGTCAATCCCGGTTACGCGGATGACATTCCCCTGCACTGCGACTGAAATATCTTTTGGGATTTTATACAGTATCGGATGAGTAAATCCAAGATGCAGTGTCACGGTGTCTCCCTGAACTTCCGCGCGGAAGCCGATGCCTTCAATCTCCAGTTTCTTCTCAAATCCTTCGGTCACACCATGGACCATACCGGACAAAAGCGCGCGGGTAAGCCCCCACAGCGCCGACGTATTTTTATTTTTTATAGGGGACGGCTTTACGGCAAGAATCTGGCCATTTTTTTCAACCAAAATTGCGGGATGGATCGAACGTACAAGTTCCCCTTTTGGACCCTTGATTCGAATTTCGCCTTCATGGACTTCCGCCTCGACATTCAAAGGTATCTCGATTGGTTTTTTTCCGATTCTTGACATAGCCTTAATAAAATTTAATACACTTCGCAAAGAAGTTCTCCTCCCACCCCTTGCTTTTTCGCTTCTTGTCCGGACATCACGCCTTTCGGCGTAGAAAGAATGACAAGACCCGTCCCCTGACGGACAGAAGGAATCTCACCCCTCTTCACATATACTCTTTTGCCGAGCTTACTAACCCTCTTCATGTAAGATATTGCCGGCAATTTATCTTCCCCGTAGCCAAGCTCAATGATAATCCAGCTCTTTTCCCCGCGCTTCTTCACTTCCACATCTTTGACCCAACCCCCTTTTTCTAAAATTTCCGCAATTTTAAGATTGATCTTCGAATAGGGAGCTTTGATGCTTTGATGTCCCACGGCTTGGGCGTTCTTCAATGTGACGAGCATATATGAGATAAGGTCTTTCATAATTTACCACGAAGCCTTTTTAATTCCCGGAATTTCCCCTCTGTTTGCCAGTTCCCTGAAACATATCCTGCATAAATCAAATTTTTGCATATAGCCGCGTTTTTTTCCGCATCGAAAACACCGACGGATCAGCCGTGTGGTAAACTTTGGCTTCTTTTGTGCTCTTGCAATAAGCGATGCTTTCGCCATATATAAAATAGCTGATTAAAATTACGCTTTTTGAAATAGAATTCCAAGCTCCGTCAGCAATGCAATTCCTTCCTCTCTATTTTTCGCGTTTGTCGCAAGACTAATCTCCATCCCCCACATCTGCCGTACTTTATCATGCGGAATCTCCGGAAAAATAATTTGTTCGGAAACACCTATGGTCATGTTGCCTCTTTGATCAACCGATTTTTTTTCAAAACCGCGGAAGTCTCTCATGCGCGGAAACGCAATGTGAATAAGGCGCGTCAGAAAATCGTACATCCTCTGCCCGCGTAAAGTTGCGGATACTCCAGCGATCATTCCCTCTCTCAATTTAAAGCCGGAAATAGACTTATGCGCTCGGATAATTCTTGGTTTCTGGCCTACAATCAACGCAAATTCATTGACAAGATCCGCTACCACACTCTCCTCGCTCCCTGCGCTATCCTTGCCTCTTTTGGCGTTGATCATCTTTCCAACTCCGGAATTTACAACGATTTTTTTAAGCGCCGGCACGGCATGCACATTTTTATACCCAAACTTTTCCCTCATCACAGGGACTATTTCTTGCTTGTATCTCTCTTTTAAGCTAGTTGTTTTCATAACGTGTGTGCTACAGGCTTATACTTCTTCTCCGCATTGTTTACACACCCGATACTTTTTCTCGGGGATTACCCTGTACCCAATACGCGCCGATTGTACGCATTTTGGACACACGAGCTTCACATTCGATGCGGCTATGGGTGATGCGATGCCGATAACCTCGCCCTTTTGGCCCTGTCGCTTTGCGCGCCTGTGTTTTTTATGAATATTTATTCCTTCTACCACAATCTTGCCCTCCCCAGGAAGGGCCTCAATAATTTTTCCTTTCCGTCCGCGGTCTTTTCCGGAAATAACCAGCACATTGTCACCTTTCTTTAATTTCATATTTCAGGATTAAAGCACTTCTGGCGCTAATGACGCTATTTTGTCGAAACCTTTCTCTTTAATCTCCCGCGGAATCGGACCAAAGATTCTCCCTCCTTTTGGTTCGTTTCCGTCAACGATTACCGCGGCATTATCGTCAAATCGAATATACGATCCATCATGCCGCCTGTAGGGTTGCTTCACGCGCACAATAAGCGCCTTCACTACCTCGTGGGTTTTGACTGGACGTCGCGGTTCAGCAACTTTTACAGCCGCAACAATAATATCTCCTATTGTCGCGTATCGGCGTCTTGTGCCGCCAAGCACCTTAAAACACTGAATCACTTTCGCTCCAGTATTATCCGTGACTTTTAATTTCGTATACGATTGAATCATGATTGTGCGGGCGTCTTAATTCTCCATCGTTTCTCGCGGCTTTGAGGGCGCGTTTCCTCGATCACCACTTCCTCTCCATCCTTGCCTTTGAGTTGATTTTCCGGATCGTGGACTTTATAGCGTCTTGTGACGCGAAATCGCCTCCCGTATTTTGGATGCTCCTTTAATCTTGTCACTTCCACCACCACGGTCTTATCCATTTTGGTGGATACAATTTTTCCTTTCATTGTTTTGCTCATACGCTACTTACTCAATAATGTGGAAATCCTCGCGATATCCTTTCTTGCGTCGCGAAGTTCCTTCACATTCTTTACTCTTCCTCCGGATACATCGAATTTCAGATTCAATACATAATTTTGCTTCTCTGAAAGAAGTTTTTTTAACATATCCTCTGGCTTCTGCCGCAATTCTCTAATCTTCATGTATTTAGTAGCGCCTTACAAACCGCGTCCGCACCGGCATTTTATCCGCCGCGAGCCGAAACGCCTCGCGCGCGACTTCTTCAGGCACTCCGTCGACTTCGAATAAAATTTTTCCGGGACGGGCGGGGTAGACAAAATAACTCACCGTTCCCTTTCCTCCGCCCATGGGAACTTCGGTACCCTTTCTTGTAATCGGCTTGTCCGGAAAAATCCGTATCCATAATTTCCCGCCTTTCTTCATGGTGCGCGTAATCGCCCGCCGAGCCGCTTCTATCTGCCTTCCCGTAATCCAAGGGCCCTCGCTTTCTACCTGCAATCCGAAACTTCCGAAAGAAACTTTATTGCCTCTTGATTCCATACGTGCCCTGTAATGCCCCTTCATCCACTTTCTATGTTTTACTTTGCTGGGAGATAGCATCGTTTGTTATTCAAGTTTTTGGCCTTTATAAATCCAAACCTTTATTCCTATAGTCCCATAAGTGGTATACGCTATTTCTTGCGCAAAATCAATATCCGAGCGAAGCGTATTGCGCGGCAGTCTTCCCTCTTTGAGCCACTCCTCGCGGCTCATTTCAGCTCCTCCCAGCCGCCCGGATACCAAAATTTTTACGCCTTGCACTTGTTTGTTGGCGCTTGTTCGCTCTATTGCTTGCTTCAACACTCTTCGAAAGGGCATTCGCCGCTCGAGTTGTTCCGCGATGCTTAATCCCACAAGACTTGCGAATGTTTCCGGGCTCCGCACTTCACGGACCTCAATCTTAAATTCGCTCATTGCCCCGGATTTTCCACGTCTTGCGCTCTCCAACACCTTTTGAACCTCTTTCTGAAGCGTCTCGATGCCTGTGCCCGCGCGCCCTATAATAAGGCCGGGACGCGAAGTATGGATGACTATAAGCAGCTTATTTTGAGTTCGCTCGATTTCCAAATTTTGAAGACCGGACGATCGCAATTTTTTTGTTAAAAACTCCCGACTCGCGATATCTTCCCGAAGTTTTCCCACGTAATTTTTTGCGTCAAACCATCGCGACTTCCATGTCGCGTGAACTCCCAATCGAAATGCGAGCGGATGGACTTTGTGACTCATGGTGTGGGTTTTGTACGCTCGTCCAAAACAATGGTAATATGGCTTGTCTTTTTGTTGATGGGGGAGGAAGTCCCCTTCGCTCTTGGACGAGATCGTTTCAACGTAGGACCTTGATCCGCAAAAATTTTCTTCACGTATAATGCGCCCGCATTCCCAGACGCGCTTTTCGCGTTTGCGATTGCCGACTCCAAGAGTTTCAAGACCGGCTTTGCCGATCTTTTGTTTAGAAACTGGAGGCTTGTCCTTGCCCGGTCAATATCCAATCCTCGAATCAAATCAACGACAAGCCTCACTTTCCTCGGTGAAATCCGCGCGTATCGTAATGTTGCGGAACTTGTGGCCATGTTATTTCTTTTCTATTTCTTTTTCTTTCGCCTGACCTTTTGGTTCTTCTTTTGAAGCTTCTGCTGTCGCTTGCACAGCTTTCTTTTCGATTTCCTGCTGCATGCGGCCTCCGTGCCTCACAAATTTCCGCGTTGGAGAAAATTCTCCCAGCTTATGGCCCACCATGTCTTCCGCTATAAATACCGGAATGTGCTCTCTTCCGTTATGCACCCCGAATGTAAAGCCGATCATTTCCGGGGTTATGGTGCAGGCGCGCGACCAAGTCTTGATTATCACTTTGTCGCCAACCCGAACACGCGACATTTTTTTCAAAAGCCTTTCATCAACATATGGTCCTTTTTTCAAACTTCGCGGCATGTGTGTAATCTCCACTCCTTACGAAGGAGGGGTCAGGGGAGGTCGCTTACATTTACGACCCCTCCTCACCTCCCCTTCGCAAGGGGAGGAACGACTTAATTCTTCGTTCTTCTTCCCAATATCAGGGCGCTGGAATACTTATGTCTGTTTCTCGTCCTCACCCCAAAAGCATTTTTCCCCCATGGAGTCTTTGGGTGTTTAAGTCCGGTGCTTGTCTTGCCTTCTCCGCCTCCATGCGGATGATCAACCGGATTCATCGCGGTCCCGCGCACATGAGGCCGTACGCCTCTCAACCGCATTCTTCCGGCTTTTCCGATAATCTCAAAACGAAACTGCGGGTTTGAAACAGACCCGATACTCGCGTAGCAATCCGCCAAAAGTTTTCGCGTCTCGCCTGACGGCAACGCGATGGTCGCGTATCTCCCTTCAATCGCAAGGACTTTAGCGCTTGCGCCCGCAGACCGCGCAAGTTTTCCTCCCTTCCCCGGCTGAAATTCAATATTGTACACAGGCGTCCCGACCGGAATATGCGTAAGTTGCATTCTGTTACCTACTATCGCTGTTTCTAATTTTTCTCCGCACGCGACTTCATTTCCCGCCTCAAGTCCTTCCGGAGCAATGATATACGCCCTTTGTGCGTCTTTATATTCAATAAGAGCAATGCGCGCGTTTCGATTCGGATCATATTCTATCGCTATGACTTTCGCGGATTCTCCCGTTCTTCTTTGTCCAAATTCAATAATCCGGTATTTTTTCTTTACCCCTCCGCCATGATGCCGCACGCTGATTTTACCCCTCGATCTCGCTCCGGTTCCATGCAAAACAGCGAGCAACCCTTTTTCTGGCTTGCCTTTTGTTATCATAGTAAAATCCGGTCGGGTCATCCGACGCCTCCCTGGACTTGTTGGTCTGTACTGTTGCATAAAAAATCAATAGAAATACTTAATGCGGCAATACTTCGATTTTTTCACCCTTTTGCAATTCTATCACAGCTTTCGTGTAGCCGCTTTTCCACCATATATGCCTTCCGTGTCTCCGTTGCTTTCGCGGAATATGGATTTTGCGGACCGTGAGGACATGCACGCCGTACACTTCTTGAATCGCGCGCTTCACCTCGCTTTTTGACGTGCGATCGTAAACTCGGAAAATATACTGATTCAAACGCGATGCTTCCGTTGCTTTTTCTGTAACATGGGGCTGACGCAAGATGCGCCATGCAATGTTTGATTCCTTCAGAACAACTTTCCCCGACGCTTCCTCTTTCTTCTCACGCACGGCAACATCGGGTTTTCGCGCCATTCGCGGCTGTCCCTTCTCTGCTTTTTTAAAAAAATCAAGTAGTGCCATGTTTTTGTGCGCGCGCTTTGTACTTCTCTTCAAACGCCCTCAAAGTTGCTTTGGTAATAATTATATACTTGTGTCTCAATACGTCCAATACATTGAGGCTCGAAACATCAGTCAGGTGAAAATCAGGGATATTTCTCCCCGCTCGCTCTATGGTCGCATCTCTCTTGTCAAGCACCAACAGGGCGCTCGCGCTATCGGGCACTATCTTTTCCACTATTTTTGCCATCTCCTTTGTTTTTGGAGATTGAAGCGCTACTGCATCAACAAGAATAAGTTCCTCGTCCTTCGCCTTTCCGGAAAGCGCGGTAAGGACTGCCTTGCGATTCATTTTTTTGTTGATTTTTTGCTTAAAATTGCGCTCACTCGTAGGCCCCAGCGAGACTCCTCCGCCTTTCCAAATGGGGGAGCGTATTGATCCTTGTCGGGCCCGGCCCGTTCCTTTCTGTCTCCACGGCTTCTTCCCTCCGCCCCGCACATCTCCTCTTCCCTTTGTGTGAGCGATGACTTTTCTTGCGTTTGCGCGTTGCGCAACCGCGACTTGCGCCAAAAGCGCGGAGTTTATTTTCACGCCAAAAATTTCGCTCGGCAATTCCGTCTTTCCTATCTGTTCGCCATTTTGATTAAAGGTATTGACAAACATTTTACTATATGCTATAATGATATTACCGAATTTGGATATGGAGGTGAACCCATGGCAACGCGCAAAAAGACCACGACCGAGGAAATCACCACAAAGGAGCTGAAGCGGGAGATCAGGGACATTTGCCAGCTCACTACCTTGACCCCCGGCCAAGTCCACGGGATCCTACGGGAGAGCGGAATAACCTGCAGTCTGAACGAGCTGAATACCGCTTTCCTGGCCCTAGTCCGCGACTGCATCCTCGACACGTCCATGTCGCAGGGCTCGACCTTAGACGACGAGATCATCGTCCGGTTCCATGGGCCGCATGCAAAAGATTTTAATCCGTTGGAGGCCGACATCATCGGTATCGGTTCTCGCATCACCCACTTCATGGGCGATGACTGTGACCCCCCGCACGAGCTTTCATGACATCAAGCATGGACCATTCTTGCCCCCGCGCCATCGCGTGCGGGGGCAATTCAATTTTTAAAACTTTTAATCTCCTGTCCTATCCTCGTATCTCCACCAAACTCCCTCTCGGTCCCGGAATAGCGCCTTTCAAAGCGAGCAGATTATTCTCCACGTCGATTTTTACAATCTCCACGGCGCGTCGGGTCACTCTCTCATGCCCCATTCGCCCGCCCATTCTCTTCCCCTTTCTCACATGCTGTGGAAACCGCGAGCCAATGGCTCCCGGCGCCCGATACTTCTCTTTCGTGCCGTGAGTTGCTTTCATACCCTTAAATCCGTGACGCTTCACAACCCCCTGAAATCCTTTCCCTTTGGAAATTCCTCTCACACCTACTGTATTTCCTTCTTTAAATATAGAAACATCAATCTTCTCTCCAACTTTTGGGATTGTGGGTTCTCCGTTCTTGAGGGAATCCACAATTTTATACTCTCGCAGCCATCGAAAATCTCCAAGATTTTTTAGGTGTCCTTTGATTGATTTTGTCAGATGCTTCTTCTTTCCAAAACCTACCTGCACTGCCTGATACCCGTCCTTTTCCTTAGTTCTAATCTGCGTCACCACCACAGGTCCTGCCTCAACCAAGGTCACGGGAATAACTTTCCCGCCATCGCTGAAAACTTGCGTCATTTCAATTTTTTTCCCGAGCAAAAATTTCATGCCATTATTGCCCATGACCCGCCAAAATTTCCTTTGTGCTGGTATGGTGCATGTAATAAATTATATACTATTGCGCTCACGCTATTGCAATGATTTCATAGAAAATTTAGGCGGGGAATGGCTTGCAATAATGAGCACCCGCCACAATGGGAGCGAAAGCGACCTTTGGGCGGGTAACTAACATATAAATATATTGATCTTGACGTTTATTCTTGTGAAATTTGGTCCAAAGATGTTTTATTATATCTCCATCTTTTACATCTTTATTTCGATGTCAACTCCTGCCGGCAAACTCAAATCCGTAAGCGCGTCGATGACCGCAGGCGTTGGATTCAGAATATCAAGCAAACGTTTATGAATCCTCATCTCAAACTGTTCTCTTGCGTCTTTGTGAATAAACGAAGAGCGATTCACCGTATAGAGATGTTTCTCTGTGGGGAGAGGTATCGGCCCATGAACTTCCACGCCATAGCGAAGCGCAGTGTCCACAATCTGACGGACAGACGAATCAATCACTTTGTGATCGTATGCTTTGATCTTGATACGAATCCGTGATTCGGCTATTGCCTCTTTTTTTATTGCGGTTTTTGTTTTCTCCTTTCGAGAAACGCCTCGTTTGGATACAGTTTTTGAAGGACTCATCTTTCGCAAGCTAGGCTAATTCAATATTTTCGTCACTACCCCCGCCCCTACCGTCTTGCCTCCTTCGCGTATTGCGAATCTTTGCTGCTCTTCAAGCGCGACGGGCACCACAAGCTTTACCTTAATGTTTACCGTGTCGCCCGGCATAACCATCTCTGTTCCTTCCTGCAGTGTCACGTCTCCGGTAACATCCGTAGTTCTCAAGTAAAACTGTGGTTTATATCCGGTAAAGAACGGCGTGTGTCTTCCGCCTTCTTCTTTGGTTAAAATATACACTTCTCCGTCAAATTCCGTATGCGGAGTAAGAGTTCCGGGAATTGCAAGCACCTGACCTCGCTCGACTTCCTCTTTTTTTAATCCTCTCAAAAGCAAGCCGACATTATCGCCAGCCATGCCAAAGTCCAATGTTTTATTAAACATTTCAACGCCGGTCACGGCAGTCTTTTGAGTTGGCCGTATTCCTATCACTTCTATTTCGGACCCTACTTTAATTTGCCCGCGCTCAATCCTTCCGGTCACTACTGTTCCCCGGCCCTCAATGGAAAATATGTCCTCTATCGGCATCAAAAACGGCTTCTCGATCTCGCGCTTGGGAATCACAAAATAATCATCCATTGCCTGCAAAAGTTCTCCTATGGATTTTGACGCTTCTTCGTCGGCCGAAGACGCGCTAAGCGCTTGGAGCGCGGAACCTTTGATAATAGGAGTCTTCTCTCCGTCGAATTCATATTTTGTTAAAAGTTCCCGAACCTCGGTTTCTACCAGTTGAATAAGCTCCGGATCGTCCACTTGATCAACTTTATTCAAGAACACCACAATTGACGGTACCCCGACCTGCCGTGCGAGAAGTATGTGCTCTCTTGTCTGGGGCATTGGTCCATCTGCCGCTGACACCACAAGTATTGCGCCGTCCATCTGCGCCGCGCCAGTGATCATGTTCTTGATATAATCCGCGTGTCCCGGCGCATCGATGTGCGCGTAATGACGATTCGCGCTTTCATATTCAACATGCGCAAGATTGATCGTAATGCCTCGCGCTTTTTCTTCGGGCGCAGAATCAATTTGATCAACTCCCTTGTCAGACCCCTTCCACCCCTTCAGCTTCACATAATGCAAAATCGCCGCTGTCAGGGTTGTTTTCCCATGATCAACGTGACCTATAGTACCCACGTTGATATGAGGTTTTGTTCTTTCAAACTTTTCTGTCGCCATACAAACTTCATGAAACATGAAACATGAAACATGAAACTTTTATTTCATATTTCAGACTCCGTGTTTCAGCGCTTATAAAATAAAGAATACAAGATGTATCCTATCTCAAGGCTCCAAATATGTCAAGAGATAGCATTAAAACGGCAAATCTTCAATCGAAATACCCCTCAACCCAAGGCCCTCCGCCTGCGTGGCCGAAGCCACTTCGGCGCGGCGAAGGCCCGCCTTTTCAAGCTCTTTCGCGCCTTGCGGCTCCTCGATATCTTTCTCTGTAAGCTCCGCCGCGATCGTCCTATTGACCGCTTCCTCGTCCCACACGTCTCTTGTCTTTTCTTTTCTACCATATCTCATTCCTTTTTTCAACTGTTGATATTCAAAAAAACGCAAAATAACGTACTTGGGCTCGCCATCCTCAATAATAATGCACCGATCCCGATCCGTTGGCAGAAGTTGTTTAAGTGAAGACCACATGAAATTATTTTCTTCCCTCAATTATTCCTTGCGCCGTATTTTGCGGCACTTCAGCGTAATAGCTGAACTCCATGGTAAATAATC
>JACOUK010000073.1 GCA_016177905.1 Candidatus Spechtiibacteriota bacterium
CTATTATGCCGAAGTTTGTTAAGAACGTATACGCATAGAGTTCTCATCGAAAACGATTTTCCCATCGATTTCGAAAATCGGATCGGGATGCTCGATTACAACCTGCCGCGGCCCTTCCTCGACTTCGCCGCCCGCCCAGACTTTTAAACCAAAACGGTCTTTCGCGATGCCGATAACCTTTTCTTCATCGCTCGCTTCAACCATCAGAGCCAAGCCTTGTCCCAGATTCATGCCGCCCATTGCTTCCTCCGCTCCCGCTTCTCCTTTTAAATTCAAACCTTCAATCATAAATCGGAAAAGCGGGCTTAACGGCGCAAGACTGTGAAGGCGATAGGTGAAGGGTTGGCGCGCGCGCATGATTTTCCGCAGACCATGCCCGGTAATCGGGACGATGTACTGTAATTGGACAGATTCATATATCAGAGCCTCGATAAATGGAATGTAGCGAAGATCTGTAGGACGGCTTAAGGCAAGTCCGAATGGCGTGCCATCGGAAAGGGGAGCGAGATACCCCGTCTTCAGACTTGATGCCAATCTCCTCGCGCCACTCAAATAATTCGCCTGCAGTCCCGTTGATTCCACAAGCAAAATCCTATTTCCCGCCTTCAGATTTTGCCCCAAGATCGGTTCTTCCGCGATACAGACGCCCCATGTAGCGCCCGCCAAATCCGCGGTATCCGGATAAATGGTATTGACAAGAGTTGGGGTCTCTCCTCCGCCCCATACGCAGTCTATTCTATTCGCCGCATACGCGATTCCTGCGCAATAATCTTTAATGTGTTTCTCTTCCGTAAACCAGTCTGATGCCCCTACGGCGTAGTATGTAACCAGTACCGCCGGTTTTATGCCGCATGCCATGGCGTCAATAAAAATCATCATCGCGGTATCTATGCCCGCGTTAAAATAGGGACGGAAATTTAGAGCCTTGAGAATCGGAGTTTTCCGCACTTCAAAATTGTACGCATAGGCCTGTGCAACAAACTTCAGAAGTTCGTGCATGAATGTATCGTTTGCTCTATTTTTTGTTCCGAGGCCCTCCAAAACCAAGCCGCACACCCGGCCCTCAAACATAAAAAGGAAACATGATTCTCCGCGAGATGCGGTGATTTCCGTAACACCGAGTGTGCCGGCGTTATGCATGGTTGTTTTCGCCGCTTTCTGCGCCGCAACCTTGAGTTTGTCAAGCATTATATAGTTCACATCCTGTCCATAGCGATAGCTCTGATTTTGCATAATCTGCACCTCGAAATTGATTTTGAAAGTACCACTACATTCATCAAACCATAGTAATTAGAAAAAGTATACACAGAAATTTTAATGGCTTTGTTAAGCCATTTTTTGACGTATTTTTGAAAAATAACCCAAAGTATTGACATATTATTAGTTTTATGCTATAATACTCGTATAGAATAGCGCGTATCCCTCGCGGGAGAGGGAAGGAGGAGGGAGTGTAATGCGGGCAGGCACACAAACTACAATTTGGCCACAGCTCCACATTGCAAAGCTCATCCTCCGTTCCTCTCTCTGGAGAGATTTATCAGTATTGTGAAAGCTGAATCGCGAAACACACGCGAAAAAAGTTTTCCCCACAGGCGGCGATGCATCGTCTCTTGGGGGGAGGGCTTAAAAAGAAATAGGAGGTTGAAACCAATGGCTATACCAGAAATTTTCAAGGTTGTGCCCCAGCCGCTTGCGGGTTGGAGGGATATGAGCCAAAAGGAGTTTGAAGAAGCATTGAGACAAACCGATCCTGCTTTCCTGAACATGGCATACGAATTCTTGAACAAAACCGAGACATGCTGGGGATACTTGCTGCATGCCATCGAGTCGAAACAATTTTACCGACTATCCAGAGTAAGCCAATAGACTCTGGAGTTTCGGAGGTGCAGGCGTATTTGCAGCAAATGCTCTTACGCCTGCCTCTTCTATCAAGCTCATTGTCTAAATATAATTGATTTGATAGTGGAGGTGAAATATGGAACAGGAAAAATGGGAACGGCGTGAAAAAAAGGTGCGTGCGAAAAAGGAGAAGCCCCGTTCGGAACGGAAGGGAATTGTCCTCCTTCAGCAAAGCATCTGGAACCGCCTGACAGGGAGGAGCAAGCGCAAATAAAAACCTTGCGTTGCTTCTCCTTGTCGAGCCCTTAGCTTGGGACTGCCCGACCTGTTTCAGGGACGCTGTGTGTGGCTGTGGGACAAAGAGAAACTCTCTCCTCCCCCACAGCCGCACACAGGGTTTTTGAAGCTAGCGGGAGGAGAACAAGCCCCGTCAGAAGTGACGGGGCTAAAACATGGCTAAAAATGCCTTTTTATGATATTGTACAGCCATGAACTTGGCAAAAGTTTTAAAAAGCTGTGTAAAAAATCATGCGTTTTTTTATGTTACGCTGGATCCCGAGCGGGCACTTGGACTTGAGGATGTTATGCCAAACTACACTATTATATGTCCATTCAAAAGTCAGCTTACTGATAAATTAAAACGATTACCTTATAACTACGATCGTAGTCAAATGGCAACGGTTGCCGTATTGGAGGAACATCTATCAGAGGGTACTGTCAAAAAGATCGGCAAGCGGGGGACATACGGCATTTTACAGTCGGATTTTGTGCGAGAATATATACGCCGAGTATGCGGGAAGGATCATGTGGGGTATCGGAAACCCCACATAGTGGTGCTGAAAAATTCCCAGCTTATTGAGGATTTTTGCAAAAAACAAAACTGGCAATTGCTCGCGCCGATGGCGAAGGTCGCCGAGCAGTTTGAAAATAAGATTTCCCAATACCGGTTATTAAGGAACACTGCGCCATATCCAAATTCTTTTATTTCTACGGTGAGAGGGGCATATTCCGCATCGCCCCCTTTCGTCCTCCAATTCAACCGCGGTCACAGCGGAAACAGCACATTTTTTATTAAAACAAAAAAGGGCTTAAGTAAACTTCGCAAACTTTACCCGAACCGTGAATGCAAAATTTCCGAGTTCATCAAGGGGAAAACGTATACATTAAATTGTCTTGCGCTTAAAAACGGGAAAGTTCTCACTGGCTCAATAAGCGAGCAAATTACCGGCCTCAATACGGCCACGAACAATCCAAATACTACATGCGGCAACGATTTTCATTCTCCAAAAAAATTACCGAAGTCAGCAATTGAAAAAATAGCGAAAATCGCGCAAAAAATCGGCGGAACTTTGTATAGAAACAAATATCGAGGACTTTTTGGCATTGATGTTATAATAGAAAATAGTACTCGAAAAGTGTATTGTATCGAGCTGAACACCCATCAGCCTGCGAGTATCTCTTTTGAGGCAAAACTGCATAGGGCAATTGGCAAAGTGCCGCTTATGGCGTATTTTATTTTGGATAGCGCGGGAACAGGCATACAGCCAAAAAAGGCAGACATGCCGCCTACTCTCCTTCCAATTTCCGCAAAGCAAATCATGTACCGAAATAAATCCAAAAAAATTTTGAGCCGAGAATATATTGCAAAAAAATATAAGGATAAGGGACTTCTCACGCGAGTGAAATTTGTCAAACCGAACGAGGAAATATATCGAACGCAACAATTGAACAATCGGGCAATTGAACAATGATCCAATCTTTACCTCAATCAGCCGCAAATGTCATCGATGCCTACTGGAAACTCAAGGCGGCAGAAAATACCTATGTGCGCTGTCCTTATTTTCGCAACCCCCGAAGCGGAAGAGAAAGATGGGGCCTTGCGGCTTATTCGGGAAAGGGTTCTCCGGAGGAAATAGAAGTGGAACTTAAAATTATTGAGAAACTTGAACGCAAGGATTTTTCAAAGATGCGCGATACGGAAATTCGCGATATAATGAAGAAAAGAAAGCTTGGAATAGAATGTTCAGGATTTATCGCAAGGGTTCTGGATGGCTGGACTCGCGACTTTTACAAAAAGCCGGTGTACAGACTGCTCAAATTCGAAAGAAGCGGCCTCGGTTTTATTTTTTGTAAACTTCGTCCCTACACGCATCTTGATGTGCCCACATTGGTTCACGCGAAAAACGCGAAGGAAATATTCAATTTTCGCGACATAATGCCGGGCGATATCCTTCGCTTCAATTCCATCGTTGATCATGCGATTCTTGTAACTTGCACAGAGCGAGACGCGGCAAACAATCTTCAAAAAATCTGCTACGCCCAGTCGGTGTTGGAAGAGACAAGAGAGGGGGTAAAGTATGGCATTATCGACATCATACATACAAACTCAAATAGGCTCGCGGATCAGCGATGGCGGGAAGAACCGGAAACCGGACACACGATACAAGAAAAAGGAGAGCCAAAAATTTTCCGGCTCTTTATCATTGAACAGGCTCATCTATGGTAGGGGAGATTATTCTAAAGAGTTTTTATTTCTTTTCCGGAGCATTCCTGATCACTGTTCTTTTTTCTCCTTGTCTGATTGCGCTCCTCAAAAAATTCGGTATTGTGCGAAAAGACGAAAGAGATTTTTCTTCCTTAATCGCGACTCGCAAAGAAAAGGTGGGCACTCCCATATTTGGTGGTATAATAATAGTAGGAGTAATAACCATTCTCACACTTCTGTATAACTGGCATCGGGAAACGACTTTTGTGCCTCTCGGAGTCCTGTGGCTCGCGGCGATTCTTGGCGGAGCAGATGATCTTCTGAACATTTTTTATACGAAAGAACGTCACCCCCGGACTCTTGGGCGAATCGCGCGGCTCATCAGAGTGCATAAAAACATCGGGAAACGAATGTGGTATGCGGTTTCCTTTCCATGGCAGGCGTATAAACGATTTTTTTATCTTCTCGGATCGCATCCGGGATCGGGAGTGCAGGCGCATGAAAAAATTATTATCCAGTTCGCTATCGGCGCCATTGTTGCTTGGTGGCTTTCCTTCAAACTCAATTGGACTGAAGTGTGGATTCCGTGGTTTGGGCATGTAGATTTCGGGTTTTGGATTATTCCCATCATTGTGTTCCTTGTGATATGTATGGCAAACGCGGTGAACATTACCGATGGCATCGACGGCCTTTCCGCAGGGACTCTTCTTATTTCGTATAGCGCATTTTTTCTTATAGCCCTTGAGCAGAAGAGCCTGCATATTTCGCTTCTTACCGCAACAGTCGTGGGGGCGCTCGGCGGATATTTGCTTTTCAATATTAAACCGGCAAAATATCAGATGGGGGATGTAGGATCCCTCGGAATGGGAGTTTTACTCGCGACAATTGCCTTTGCGCTTGATAGACCCATACTTTTGCCGATTATCGGAATGGTATTTATCGCAGAAATTCTTTCGGTCGTGCTTCAGACAGTCTGGAAAGTAATGTTCGGAAAGCGGCTTTTCAAAATGGCTCCGCTCCATCATCACTTTGAAATTGCGGGAAAGGAGGAATCGAGTATTGTGATGTATGCGTGGACATTCGCGGCGCTATTCGCAATTTTTGGAATTTGGTTAAGTTTTCAATAATATGCTTATTAAAAAAGGCACTATCATAGATGGTTCCGGAAAAGAACGCTTTAAGGGTGATATTCGCATCGAAGGCGATACGATAAAAGAGATCGGCATCGTGAGCGCGCGAAAAAATGAACTTACCATAGATGCGACGGGTTATTTCGTGACGCCCGGTTTTATCGACATCATCAATCGTTCTGATATTCATTTTTCACTTTTTGTCCGTTCGGATCTTCGAAGCCTTCTCAAACAGGGCATCACCACGATTCTCGGGGGAAATTGCGGAGCGTCACTCGCGCCACTTTCGGGAATAGAGGCTTTGAAGGCGATTCAAAAATGGCATACACTTTCCGGGGTCAATATAAATTGGGCGACGACCGGAGAATTTCTCGATGAACTTACGCGGCACCGCTTGAGCATTAATTTTGGAACCCTCACAGGGCATGCCACCCTCCGAAGAGGAACTGTGGGCGAGAAGTTTCAAAAACTTGCGTATACGGAATTAAAAAAAATGGAATATCTCCTCGAGCAGTCCCTCGAGGAGGGATCTTTTGGATTCTCGGCTGGCCTCGCCTACGCTCATGAAAGAGTTGCCGACATTTCAGAGGTGAAACGGCTTTTAAAAATTGTGCAGAAAAAAAATCGATTGTGGACCGTGCATCTCCGCAACGAAGATAGAGACCTTCTTCCCGCGCTCAATGAAATAGTTACCCTCGCGCGTGAAGTCGGGATTCGTTCGCACATTTCGCATATAAAAGCTCTTGGCAAGGATGCCTGGGGTGAATTTCCAAAAAGTCTCGAGATGTTGAACGCGGCGAAAGAGTCGGGCGTGAATATAAACTTTGATCTTTATCCGTACGACCGAACCGCGACGGTTCTCTATCTTCTTTTGCCAGAATGGGCAACGGCTGGAGGGCGATTGGAGGTTTTAAAGAGACTTGGCGATCGCGTGGCGCGAAAAAAGATCA
>JACOUK010000067.1 GCA_016177905.1 Candidatus Spechtiibacteriota bacterium
ATTCTTATGATTTTGATAACATTTCGGGATGTGGAGAGGTTATTATAAAACCCCGCTCGCCTCGCTTCGATTTCGGTCGAAGCGGGCAGTTGCGGGGTTATACTTCTTGCGCAATGGCGCATTTTTTTGTTTCGCATTGGATGACGGAGTGGTGGATGGGAAAATTTTTATGAAGCAAAGCGCGCAGTTGTTCTCGCAGTCGATCTGCATCGTCAGGGCTCCATGCGTGAACGATATGGCAGTCAATGGAATTCATGGAATGAGTAATTGGCCATATATGCAGTTCGTGTATGTCGGTTACCCCCGGGAAGTTCCTTATATAAGTTTCTACTTTTGTAAGATGAATGCCTCGCGGCACTCGCGCAAGGAAAACAGGCAGAGATCGTCTTACAAAGACTAGCGCAAGCCCAATGGAAAGTAAGCCTATCGCGACCGCGGCAAATCCATCCGCTCCAAAGAACGCGAATTGGTACACCATAAATCCGCCGATGATTACCGCAAGCGACGCCGCGGAGTCGAGGGCTATATGGACCACAATGCTTTTTATGGTTTCGTTGCGGAAATGCGTCCGCATGACGGCAAATTGCACGATATTGCTTGTAATATCGAGTCCCGCGACTAGCATCATGGTCCAGCCGATCACTTCTCTGGGATTGATAATTCTTTTGGTTCCTTCGAGGATGATGAAAATTCCTATGATTGAAAGAACCCACGCGTTGAATACCGGCGTTGCCGCGTCGAGTCTCTTGAGTCCGTAGGTATACTTCGCAGTCGGAGGCCGCTGGGAGAGCGAAATTAACGTATATGATATTATGAGCACTGTTCCATGGGCAAGGTTCTCAAGCGATGCGCCAAGAACAGCGATGCTTTTTCCCGAAAAGAAGAAAAAAACTATAAGGTGCGAGAGAAAAAGCGTCATGTTCAGCCCGATGCCTACTTTTATTCCAAAAAGTATTCCGCGGGAACTTGCCTTGGCGTGATCATGCGTATGATCGCGCCCGTTCTCGTTATGAACGTGATCATGCATGACACACCTCCTTTTCAATGAGCTTCTATCGAATATACCAAGCTGTTGACAAAATGTCCATAGCCATTATATGCTATCTGTAGTTCCTTGAAATCTTTGACAGGGAGCTTCGGTTCTTGGGCGGCTCTGATATGTAAGCGCAACATGATCAGAGAAGCCGCAAGAAAAGAGGGAAAGGAGAATCTATGGAAAACGTAGATGTACTCGCGCAGAGGATTAACGAAAGGTGCAAAACAGCCCTCCATGAATTCAATTTGGCATTCGGAAATTTGCCACGCGAGGTTCGCGAAGGGATTAAACATGGGTTGGATGAGTTGCAAGTGGAAACCGACCGTCATGATTGGCTTAACAGTAATGCAGGAATGAGTATGGCGGCTGAACAATATCTGCATCGGTTTGCTATGAAGCTATTCGTGCACGGCATTGATGTTTTGAATTCGCCAAGTGGTGTTTTTATTATATCCAGAAATGGAAAAGCCTATGCGCTTCCCCAATCAGCTAAGTTTATGTTGGAAAAAGAATCGGACCCCGAGGGAGCAACCGAGCAGGCAATAATGCTTTTTGTTCGTTGTCATGCTTGCATGATGGAGGTTATCAGGTTTTATCTAAAAGATAACCCCATAGCTCTCAGCATGTTTGCTATTTTTCTTTCTCATGCGCGTTCGCACGAGAAGGTTGTAGCAGAAGTAAATGATGCGCAGAAAGATCTACAGGAAGCAAAGGCCGAAAGTCGACGTTTATACCTGCAGATTCGAAAGACAGCGCAAGCGCTCCAAAATACTAAGGGGTTCGCGAAAAGCAAAACAATCAAGCAAATTCGCGAGGAACTCGAAGGGGCGCTTCCAGCAGAGTGGCTAGAGACTGGAGGCGGTGCCGGTTGGCCGTGAGCGAAAGGAATATACGGATTGGGTTACGCCCGATCCGCTTTTTTGTTTGCCAAAGAATAAGATAGTGATATGATAGTTGTGATGCGCCAATCTCAACTTTTTACAAAAACTTCAAAGACAGGGCCCGCGGACGAGCCGTCAAAAAACGCCCAGCTTCTGACTCGCGGAGGTTTTATATACAAAAATTCCGCCGGAGTGTATTCGTATCTGCCGCTTGGATGGCGGGTGATCGGAAAGATCAGTAAAATTATCCGGGAAGAAATGAATGCCATCGGCGGCCAGGAAATGTTTATGCCAGCTTTGGTGGAAAAAACATACATGGAGAAGACCGGGCGCGGGGAACTCGGCGTCGGTTTTAGAGTAAAAGATAAAATTGGTCCAGAAGCTTATGTATTGGGTTGGACCCACGAAGAGGTTATAGCTACTATAACATCAAAAAGCATCAATTCTTATAAAGATTTACCTTTTTACGCCTATCAAATTCAAACGAAGTTTAGAAGTGAAGGGAGGGCAAAATCAGGCCTTTTGCGCGGCCATGAATTTTTAATGAAAGATTTATACAGCTTTCACGAGTCCGAAGAAGATTTATTCAAATACTACGGTAGAGTCAAAGAGGCCTACTTTAAAGTCTTTGAGCGTTGCGGATTGAAAACTATTTATACGTTGGCCGGGGGTGGTGCTTTCACCATCAGCAACACCCATGAGTTTCAAGTTGTTGCCGCGGTGGGCGAGGACACAATTTTTGTTTGCGAAAAATGCGGGTACGCCGAGAACTCCGAGATATCCAAATTGAAGCAAAGAGACGAATGCTCAAGCCACCTGCCGGACGGGCAGAAGTGCGGCGGCAGAGTCTTGGAAAAGAAATCGATCGAAGTGGGCAATATTTTCCCGTTGGGGACAAAATACGCCGAGGCCTTTGGCCTTGAGTTTCAGGATAAAGAGGGGCGTAAAAAGCCGGTAGTGATGGGTTCATATGGCATCGGAGTGAGCCGGCTTATGGGAACGGTCGTGGAAGTTCATCATGACGAAAAAGGGATTATCTGGCCTAAAGAAGTAGCGCCCTTTGACGCGCATCTTTTGTGTCTTTCTCCGGAAAATAAAAATGTCCGCGCGGAAGCCGAAAGAGTATATGACCTTTTAGAAAAAAATCACGTGGAAGTGCTCTATGA
>JACOUK010000060.1 GCA_016177905.1 Candidatus Spechtiibacteriota bacterium
ACTGCCCTTCCGGGCTGCTTTTCACCTTTCCCTCACGGTACTTGTTCACTATTGATCATCAAACGTATTTAGCCTTGGCGGATGTAGTCCCGCCGGGTTCACTCGAGGCAGTCGTTCCTCGAGCTACTCAGGAACAGCAACGAACGCATTGAAACTTTTCGAATACGGGGCTATTACCCTCTTTGGCCGCCCTTTCCAGGGTCGTTTTTCTAAATTTCTTTGCACTCTTCTATTAAAAGAAGTCACTGCCCTACAACCCCCTTTGCCCCGAAAGGCAAAAGGTTTGGGCTCTTCCCTGTTCGCTCGCCGCTACTAGGGGAATCAATGTTTTTTTCTTTTCCTCCGGGTACTGGGATGTTTCACTTCCCCGGGTATGGATCGCTCACAGATGCAAGCGATGTCCGCCTCGCGGCGGACGGGTTTCCCCATTCGGAAATCTTCGGATCGCAGGTTGCTCGGCACCTCCCCGAAGCTTATCGCAGCCACGCCACGTCCTTCTTCCCCGTTTGATGTCGAGGCATCCACCATATGCCCTTAACGGTATGCATGATGCATAAACCAAAAATCACTTTGACTTTTGGAAGATTACCGCAGAATTACAAGACTCTCTTTAGTATTCAGTTGGTAATGTCCGATCCCGACATGCACCCTCTTTTCGTTTCTCACATGCCTGCACCACCAAAGTGCCGAAGGCATGTGAGAACAAAAAAGCCGCTGTGAGCGGCTGCCTCCAAAGACAACACAAAAACCGCTCAAGGAGATTGAAAAAAAGAATAAGAAAAATGAAGCATAAATCTCTTTAAGGCAGTATATGCCAAGGGCTATTTCTCTGTCAAGCAAATGTATCCGTCCACCACATACTGGACTTTTCCGAATGAGTAGTGAGCATAAATTGCATTGGAGATTTCAGCCCAAGCCCCCAATGCGGCCTTTCGGTATTGTACCATACCAGCCACGGCATCAATTCTTTGTTAAAAGAGGAGGGGTCGAGAAGGGATCCTTCATGGTAGTCAACGAATTCTTCTTGGATGGTGCGGTTAAATCGTTCCACATGGGCATTCATTTTGGGCGTGCGAGGATAGGTATGATAGTGGATGAGATGCAATTCATTCAGTCTCTCGGAAAAGTGCTTCATGAACTCCGATCCGTTGTCCGTCAGCACATAGACAAACCGGTACGGGAATACCATTTGGCAGTATTCAAAGAATTCCTTTGCGGCCAATGAGGCATGAGAGGTGGTGGCCCATGCAAAGCTGAATCTCGTATAGACATCTTCAAACGTAATGATATATCGTCTGCAACCATGCACAAACCGCTCTATGGTATCCAGTGCAACCAGATGCCCTTCATACGCCGCAGTGAAGTCCTTTGACTTACGTAAGACCTTTTTCCGCTTAAAAGGAATAATCTTCCCATTATGCCGCACCTTTTGAGGGAATATCCGGAGGCCGCCGCAATCTTTAATAATACGGCCTATGGTGGAGACGGACGGGAGCTGGAGATCGTTCTTTGCGCAAAACGGAGTAAGAAGCACATGTAATTTATCTTTTCCTATGTTGGGATGCAGTTGGCGTTGCCGCTTGATTTCATAAGTAATCTGCATCGGCCACGATCGTTTTCGTTTGTTCTGGGGCGTTTTAGGACGTTCGTTTAACGCCTCAAGCTTCCCTTTTCCTTCTTTTTGTTGTTTTTTCCATGAAAAGAGGGTGGATCGCTTAACCGTGAATGCTTCCATGGTTGCCTGCATGCCGTGTTTTTCCCAGAACGCAAGCACACGGGCTTTATGGAGGGCTTTGGGTGTGATCATATACGCATAGCGTACTGCGTCATGATACACGGTGACAAATCCTTTTACGCCTCGATATACATTAGACTTGCGCGCACAATTACCCAATCCTATGTTATCATAGAGCCGGTACTGACATAAAGAGTACTAACTCTATGAAAACACGGGAATATGTAGGAACATTCTTTAGTAAACCATATTTGTTTCGTCGTCTGACCACACTATCGCTTGAAGAATTTGAGATACTACGAGAAAAGCTGGAACCAGCATGGAAGGAGTCTGAGAGAAAACGTCTTTCTGCCAGAAAGGACCGTAAACGAAAGGTAGGACAAGGCAGGCCGTACGAACTAGGCAATTTCAAGAATCTTTTGTTTATCACCGTCATCTACCTGCGTACCAACGCGAGCGTTGAACTCCTGTCCCTCCTCATGCGCGTGGACAAGGACGCGATACGCCGTCCCGTAACGCGGATTCTTCCCCTGATACAAGACCGATTCATTCCCGATACCCCGCTCTTACGCAAGCGCATCAATACGCTCGATGAACTCCTGAAAGATTTCCCTGAACTCAAAGACGCGATCTTTGACGGCTCGGAGTTCCCGATTCAGCGTCCGAAGCACAGACAGAAACAAAGCTATTCAGGCAAGAAGAAACGGCATACCAAGAAGTCAGTGATCGCCTTGGACAAGAAGACCAAGCTCATTATCGGCGTGAGTCCGCCCCGCAGGGGCAACATCCATGACAAAAAACAACTGGAGAAGACGGCGTGGGATAAACAGCTGCCAACTTCGGTGGGACGGTATGGCGATCTTGGCTATTATGGCATGAGGGGATGGCATCTGCCGTACAAGAAACCAAAAGGGGGCATCCTCACGCGATGGCAGAAAACCCTTAACAAACGGTTTGCCAAAGAACGAATTGCGGTGGAACACGGCATTCGGGGCATCAAAATCTTCCGCAGGGTTGGTGAGATCATCACCATCAAATCAGACGAACTTTTTTCAACCACACTCCTTGCTGCAGCGAATCTCTCAAACTTCAAAAGATTGATGCGTCAGGGACTGGGGTAGAAACCCATCAGGCACAAGGGTCGTTTGCGCACGCGAAAGTAATTGTGCGTACGGGTCTATTGTAAAGCAATCTATATTTGATTGTCAAGTAATTGTCAAGTAACCCGCATGGGGCGCCTGCTGAATTTCTTTACAAGCTCACCTGAATAAAGAGAAAAGCAGAGCTTTTGGCTCTGCTCATCCCATATGGCTCCCCGGGTAGGATTCGAACCTACGACCAACTCGTTACACCTTACCACTGTTTACACGGTGGGGTGGACTATATCTTCGTCTTGGTCAAATTGACTTTAGACGCTCTGGTATCTAGTCTCTACGGCGCCCCCTAATTTGATAGGGGTTCCCACGGTGTTACCCATTCAAAAGAATTAAGGCTTCACCGTTATCCCAGAGTGTTCATCCCAAAATTTCTTTTGGAAGCTGCGTAATACCAGCTTCG
>JACOUK010000061.1 GCA_016177905.1 Candidatus Spechtiibacteriota bacterium
AATCGTAGCAGTGAAGCATCATGCTGCTTGGCGCGTCTTTGGGCATCACGTCGTCAAGTTTTTTTGTGGGTTTTCCGCCAAGATTCTCCCACCACGCGCCTTCCTGTTCCATCATATCGGGTGTGAGAGCTACGGCAATGTGATCAATTCCCTTAACCCATGGATTCCGCGGAAAATCGCTTTGACCACCTCTGTGCCTTTTTGGCTCCGGAACAACAAAACGAATTCCCTTTCTTGAAGCGGCGACTTGAAGCTCGGGATTTCGATCAACGAAATAAGTTGGGTCGTATACTTCAAGAAGTACTTCGCGCACGCTGTGATCCCCGTGGGTATTGACAAAATCCTCAATGGGAGGAGAGGTTCGTTCCCTGCTTATGCCCGCAAGAATCTCAACATTACAAGCGCCAAGATCAAATATCCATGCCATGCTCCCCCAGTCCTTATTGGTCGGAGCCATGT
The DNA here is from genome assembly GCA_016177905.1 of Candidatus Spechtiibacteriota bacterium. Lineage (GTDB taxonomy): Bacteria > Patescibacteriota > Minisyncoccia > Spechtbacterales > HO2-43-30 > JACOUK01. The sequence goes on from JACOUK010000061.1 coordinate 460, forward strand.
AGGCCTTTCCGGTGATACGCCCCCCCATGCCTTCTTTCCAAAACCAGCCCCATTTCTGAAAGGATTCTGGATGTACCGCGTACACAACATGCAGAACATTTTTTACTCGTATCATGCAACACCTCCTCGCATTTTAAATGTGCAAAAGTCAGGACGGTTAGTATTTCGGTTGTTCACAGAATCCTCCCGCGTATCCAGAGAAAACTTTCGCGCGTTCGATTTCGACAGGATCTCCCGTGGCTTTTGCGATATTGTCGCTTAGCTTTACCACAGGATGGCCGTTTGCCTCGATTGGCTTTATCACAATTGAGATTGGCTCGAAACCGAGATCATTGGTAAGGTTTGTCCCCCATCCAAAGGTACACCGAATACGCCCCTTGAAATGATCGACAACGCGGCACATTTGGTTTATATCTAACCCATCGCTAAACACGATGAGTTTTTGGGTCGGGTCTACACCGCAGCTTTCATAGAATTTGATTCCTATTTCTCCGATTTGAATCGGGTCTCCTGAATCCTGCCGAAATCCTTTCCACTCATTCGCCTCTTTTGCGGTCATGAGACTCAAGCCGAAGGGAGTGCCCCATGTGTCGGGAAGGTATATCGAGAGCCCTTGCCCATACTCGTCCCACCAATCCTCAAGCGCCGTTCGCTGTGCCAAGCGCATTGGGTTTTCACTCACATCATCGAACATTCCGGAAAGGATCATCGGCATCTCATGCGCAGATGTCCCCATCGGCATCAGGTTATGTTTTTTTGCAAGTTTTACGTTTGAAGTGCCGAGGAGATTTCTAGGCACTTCTTGTGCCATAGACACAAGCGCGTAGTCCTGCCACGCGCCACTGAAACAGCGCCGTGTGCCAAAATCAGAAAACTTAACATCTGGCCTCGCGCGTAAAACTGTTTGTTTTTCCTTAAGCCGTATTTTTCCGGTTGCGAACACGCACTCCTGCTCAAAGCGAGACAGCGCCCTCATACGAGCTTGGGAATAAAGAGCGTTCACAATCTTAAGCGCCGGAACCTCCCAATAGATTGCGTCTTGCCACGCGCCGGGAAACTCAAGGATATATTCTCCATTAGCTATCGCAAGATCATAGGGAGGAAGCCGGAAATTTTTTAGAAATTCAAGATAATCTTCCTCAAACATCCGCGCTCCATAGTTATCTATGCCGCGAAGATAATCGAGTTCCGATCTTTCGAAACGAAGGGTGCGCGCATAGTCAAGCTGGCTTCGCAGTTCTCTTTCTTTGATAAAGTCAGCAAGATGTATGGATCTCGTTCGATTCTTAAAGGCGTACCTCACGGGGATGTTCGGATATCGGTGAAATACCACCTGCCCCATCGTAAACTTGTAAAAATCCGTATCGAGCAGCAACGTGACAAGAGGTATCATATTATATTATCTCCCCTACGATTTCGATTCCGTTCCGTCTCATCTCATATAAAGAGAGAAGGTGATAAAAGTCTCCCGGATGCGGCATTGCGCCAAGCTCCTTTGCTTTCTCGAACGGCAAATCGAAAGTTTGGACGCAATTTGCGGGAATAACCACTCGCACATCTTTCCCCCATTCATTCGCCCAGAGCTGAAGGCCCATCGCAATCTCCCTCACGCAAAGATTGGTACAATCTCCTACTATGATCGCGGTACCGCCGAAATAGTAGAACTGATTGATAAAATAGCTAAAAATCAAGGTATGCAAGTCTCCTTGCCCATAATATCTGTAGCATGAATCGGCGGCTGAAAGACTGTTTTTAAGAAAGATGCGGAATGTGTCGGAAAATGGCAATTCCATGAGTTCCGTGATTGTCTCGGCGCCTCTTGTTCCTTTTACCGCGTGTTTGGGAAATGCCCTGAATTCCCTTGCGTTCTCGTCATGGCAATCCTGCACCAAATTGATGCCTACTCCGCGCGACTGTGCGTTTCGCAAAAGACTCGCTATGGGAGAAATAATTCCTTCAATCCTCGCGCTATACAGAGCTCCGTCTGGCTTGCAGAAATCATTGATCATATCAACAACAAAAATTGCCGTCCACTTCGCTACTTCTTTGCAGGGAACCAACTCCTCCATGCGAAGCACCCCAAGGCCTTCATACCAAGTGGTTACAAGCTCTTTCATCTTGAGAAACTCGACATAAGGTCGGGTACTGTCAAACTCTTCATTCAGCCGTTCTTTTTTATCCTCGTCTGCCATGTCGAAGCCTCCTTGTTGAATTATCCTCTTCAACTTCTGTTACAGAGAGTTGTAAAGGTGCGTGAAAACACTTTAGCATAAATGGTACTTAAAGTCAATAAAAATCGCCCGTAACATCATTTTTGTTTTATCTCATCAAATTTTTCGCGCAACTGTTTTTCTGTTGCGCCGCCCATGGCAAAAAATTCGTCGTTGATTAAAATACCAGGACTTGAAAGAATGCCATGCTTCGTAATTAATGCTTGCCCCTCCGGGGTAGTTGCCTCGATCTCCTCAAGAACGAGATCGGGATAATCTGTTTTTAATTTTTCAAGCGTTCCCTTTACTTGAACGCAGTGCTGGCATCCGGAAGGACGAATAAGGGTTACTTTTATCATAGTGTTTGCCTGCCCCGTAGTGTCCCGCCACTGCGGGACTACAACTCGGGTTGCGGTTTTTTAATAAATAATTTTACGACCATTGGCAGTATACTCAATCCTAATGCAAGACCCCATGCGCCAAGCTCGGGCGGCGTTGTTAAAATCCACCAGCCGCGAAGGTTAAATACCCCGGCAGGAACAAGGAATGCGCCAATAATAATAAGGAGCCATGCCGTGAATTTTTCAATAGCAAATCGTTTTTCGGAAAGTGTTTTTGTTGCCTGAATTCCAAACATGGAGAGGACTGTGAGAAGGATGATAGGCAACGCTCTTCCTGCGCCATGAATAAATCCAAGAAGCGCGCCCGATCCCACATCGGCAGTGCCTGCAATGTAGAGAAGGAGAACATAAAAGAACGGATTGGGACAACCGATTCCCGCATTACCCAAAAGAAGTCCTAACGAGAAACTTTTTACATAATCGCCTTTTTGCTGGAGGGATCGCGGCATGATATTTGCCGCAAACGGAATTCGTAATGTAAATATATTCAATTCCGAAAGGCCAAAAAGATAAGCGGCCGAACCGGCAATAACCAAAAGAAACGGCGTTGCTGCGGCAATGCCGAAAATCTTTCCCGCATATGCCATGGCAACGCCATAGAGAGTAATCGTAACGGTCAAGCCCAATCCAAAAAGGAGGGCCGTGAAGAGGCCTTTTTTATAACCTTTGCCAGCCGCAAGCGGCACAACGACAAACGCCAATGGCAGCGTACAAGGAAGCACGATCATGGAAAGACCCGCAGCAAATGCCAAAATCATCATAAAGCCGAAAGTTCCGCCAACGGCGGCCTGTTCTCTTGCGCCAGCAAGCCACAAGAGTCCGACTATAAAGATGCTAAAAAGGAGGGTTGCAAGCGCAATCAGTTTTTTCGGTACTCCGTTTTGAGGTTGTGTTTCTAAGCTATTCATAATGTATTTCAATAACATCACCGTCCTTCCAAATGTAGGATGGTTCAACTTCTTTGCCGTTCACAATAAACTTCGGCGTTCCTTCTTGGGAGAATTTGAAATCGGCGACAATTTTCTGGACTTCCAGGGCCGACCAATCAGCCACTTCTTTTGTCTTCGGATCAACGGGAATCAGGCCGTGCCAGTGAAGTTTGTTAGGTTCGGAATGGGTATGCTGTCCTTCAAGTTTCCCTTCTTCAAATCTTACTAGGATTTCCGTCCCATTCTTAAACACCTTCACAGTTGCATGAATATGCGTGGTCCAATTACATCTTTGTTTTTCAGGCGGCGCATTTTGAGGTTGGCAAATCACCAAGGGTTTTTCGCTTTGAGTTTTTTCTCCGCTGCCAAGAAAATTGGCAATCCAGAAAAAACCGATTATCGCGGCGACTGCAAGAAAAATGATAACGATACTTTTTAATTGATTGTTCATTGATGATGCTCGCTATCGCCGCCGCAGCCGTCGGATAGATCCCAAACTTCCGTAACTTGCTCTCCCGTGAAGTGATATTTTTGGATTAATAATTTGCCAAGACCGCCATAGACATGCCATCGCCAGCACTTGCAACAACAAGGGCCTTTTTCGCTTGAGTTCTGCATAGCGTAGTCGTACGCTTTTTGCTCATCTGGCGTAAGCTCCATGTCATAATAAGACATCAGTTCCTTTGCGAGGACGGCTTCAATATCGTAGGGGTCGTCGGGAATTTTATCTATGTTTTGTCCGGCAGCAGATTTGAATTTTACTAATCCTTCAACCTGCTCGCTGTAGCGGTGTATGCTCATGGGACTGCAGCAGGAACCTTGCAAACGGGTATCATCCGGCATATTGGCAATGGAATCTTTGAATCCGCCGGAGCAAGACGAATTGCCATTTTTGTTCAAATAACCGAACCGCGCCGCCAAAACTTCATTAACGATACCTCCCGATATCTTTTCTTCTGAAGAATGACCCGAGAAATCGAACGCCTGTTTCTGTGAGAGATAGAAATATCCCCCAACAAGAATTGCGAATGCAAGAATTGTGACCGATAGTTTTTTATTCATATTTTTATTTTTTATTGCGCTGTTTTATGTACCTGGAATACATCCAACCTTTTCCTCATCAGTAGGTGAATGACGAAAGCAAAAATTATGGCGAGCAAATAATAAGCAGAAAATTGCCAATACTTTAAGTTGAAGGTAAATACATCAACAAAGGTAATCGTCAGCCATGAAATAATAGAAACGGATCCGGAGAACCCAAAAACATTTTGCATTTTTTGGCTTACGGGCAACGGGTTTGTAAGCTCAACGCTTTTGATCAGTTTGTCGTTGATCCTTTGCGAAAGCAAAGTTCCGTTGAGAATAATGATGGCAATAACCGTTTGGACAAATAAAAATTTGCTGTTCACCGTAAATGCCTCTTCAAATATTAACAGGTTGCTTAAAAAATCAATTCCCAAACCCGACCAAATGACTATACTAAAAAGCGGAAACAGCGGATAGAGAACGGCTTTTATGGGCTGATGTTTTGCCGTGCGGAAAAAAAAGTAGTCAACCACAATGACTGTTCCCAAGGTAAAAATAGAATGCCAATGATGCAGAAAATAAAAAATTTGAAGCGTATTGAAAGAATCGACAAAAAGAATCAGGCTCGCAATAACGCTTACCAGCGCGAAACACAAACCAAATAAAAGGATATTGTATTTTTTAAAAAATTTCTTTCTCGCTCGACGCACCCACGCGATGAAAAGAACGCAAAAAATCAGTAAAGACACAAACGGGGCAGTAGCGGCTAGGCCGTTTCGTATGTAATCCTCGGTCGCTTTCACAGCTATGCCTTCGTGCGCAGAAGAAAGCGCCGGGGAAAAAATATTTTCTAATAGTACCCAGCTCCCGACAAAAAGCAACACGCCCGCAACAAAAAGTGGAAAGGGCAGATTTGCGAGCTTCCATAAATTTTCGGCCCGCATCTTATCTTTGCTTTTCCTGGCAAGATAATATAAAACAAACGACCACAAGGAAGTGGCGCCAGTTATCGCCAAACCCAATTGCATGAGAAATCGGACAAAAGATTGGCTATCCAGCATGTTTTTTCTTTACGATTTTTATCACGTCTGCAATAAATAGAGCTACCCCCAAAAAATACAAAAATTTAGTAATACTCCACAGAAATAAACCTCCGCCAGATAAAAATGGGAGAAACGCAAGCGTGGCAAAACCTGCAAGCAAAAAGAAAATCTCGTGTGCCTTAATGGTCACTTTTGGCATATTCCTTGTATTTCTATTGTGTATAAAGTTAGTGTGCAAAAAACAAAAACGTGATCTTGATGGTGCCCCCAGACGGGATCGAACCGTCATCAGTGGCTTAAAAGGCCATTGCTCTACCGTTGAGCTATGGAGGCGCTCTTTTCTGCTTTTCGCCGAATCAATACAAGCACAAAAATTCCTCCCACTGCCCACCAAAATTGGGCGCTGTCCCAAACGCGAGAAGCAGAAGCTGAAAAAACGAGCCTTCTTCCGCTTTTGTGATCTGAAGCGCAGAAGACAGATGCGCCCCCGAAAATAGCGCGAAAAGTAAAATAGTCACCCCCCAAAATATGCCGATTTCAATCTCCAGCTTTTGCATTTTTTGCATACCAGCGGTGAAATTTTCCATAAAAGGCAAAAGTTTCGTGAGCGCAACACTCAAATACGCACTATGCAAAATCAGGACAAGCCTTCTTCTTCCCATGCTCAATCCAACAAAAAACATAGCGAGAAATAAAAAAAACACCACACCCGCATCCCACGTCAACGCGAAATTGCGAAAAAAAGAAACAAATCCCGACATTATAATCCTTCCCTTTTTAACTCCTCAAATAATTCCGTCGCTTTTCTAGAAAGGCGTTTTGGCATTTTTATCATTACTTGCACGTATTGATCTCCCAATCCCCCCGTCCCCAAACGCGCCATTCCTTTCCCTTCCAATTTTATCATCTCGCCATGCTTTATGCCAGCAGGAATTTGAACCTCAACATTCCCGCTCAACGTGAGAACACCCACCGTATCTCCGAGAACCGCTTGAGTCAGAGATATTTCACGCTCACTGTAAATATCAGCTCCTTTGCGTCTAAATTGCGTATGCTCCCTCACGTGCACCTCAATGTAAAGATTTCCGTATCCCCCTTCTCCCGCCTCTCCCTTTCCCTTCAGCTCGACAATCTGCCCGTTTTCTATGCCTCGGGGGACTTTTATCAGTATTTTTTCAGTTTCCTGAATCCGGCCCGCGCCGCCGCACTGTTTGCATTTTGTTTGCGCAATTTTTCCCGCTCCTTCGCAGTGCGCGCACGTTGTAACTTGCGTGAAAGAACCGAGAAACGTCCGTTGTTCACGTCGTATTTCGCCCGTGCCCTTGCACCTTGCACAATCGGAAAAAGAACTCCCCGGCTCATTTTTTTTCCCGGCGCAACGCGGACATTGAATATATTTCCTTAAAGCAATTTCCCTTTCAATGCCGGAAAATGCCTCCTCTAGAGATAGTATGATGTCTATCTCGATATCCGCTCCGCTTTGGCGCGTTTTTGTCGAAGTTTTTGCGCCTCCGCCAAAAAATTCAGAAAAAATGTCCCCAAAATCCCAGCCTTCGGCTGGTCCGCCGCTGGCGGAAAATCCCCCTGCGCCAAATCCTGAAAAGTTTCGAAAGTCAAACCCCTGAAAACCATCGGAACCTCGTGAATCAAAAGCTGACCCAAATTGGTCATAGTGGGCTTTCTTTCGCTCATCCCCGAGTACTTGATACGCCTCATTTATCTCCTTAAATTTCTGCTCGTCGCCGCCTTTTTTGTCGGGGTGATATTGATGAGCCAGCTTCCGGTACGCCTGCTTAATCTCTTCCTTTGACGCGCTCCGCGGGATACGCAAAATTTGATAATAATCTTTCATAAAATTACAAACTGACTTCCTCTTTTTCCGCCATTACTTTTTGAATCTTCAATATCTTTGCCTTAAGCAAAATTTTCATCGCGATCCACCCGACTCCAAGCGCAACCCATGAGAGAGGCACTCCGATACTTCTCAATAATAAAAATAAGCCAATGATATACAAAAACGGGAAAAATCGTTTATAGGGCGCAAGTGTGCTTTTGAGCTGGTGATTCACAAAATTTTGCAGAAAATTTCCTATTGTTTTCTCTTGCTCTTCTTTGGGAAGTCTTGAAAATAATTCTCGCACTGCAATGGCTGTAACCTCCCTTGAACCCTTGACCAGCTTTGGCACTTCGCGCGCGCTCAATTCTCTCACATCTTTTATTTTCATGTCGTGCCGGAACTCGGGGATTATTGGCTTTAAAAGATATTCTACCGGTATCAGAATTTTTTCTCCAAGCCCATCTCCAAGTTGCGGAATGTCTGATATTTTCCCTCTCGGAGAACTAATGTACATTAGTGTGAGCGCGAACGCAACGCCTGTTATAAATGCCGCGAGTCCCCGACGCGTCAAACTCCTATATGAAAATTGAATTGTAATCTTCTGCTCGCGTTTCGTCCAAGCATTACTCATTATGAGGGATACAAAAATCGCGCCTGCGCCCAAAAAAATCTCCCAACCAAAATGCCGCGTGAGGGCAAAAGGGAGAAGGAAAAGCGCCGAAACTCCAGCGTATGTGAGAATCGCGAGGCGACGAGGCGCGAGGAAAAGAAAGCTCAAGCTCAAAAGCACAGTAAGGATCAAGAACGCGCTTGCCGCAAAAATCAAAGTCCGAAAGCCACGAACGCCTTCATACCCCACAAGATATAGTAAAAACCATGCGCATACCGCGCATACAACAATCGCGCCCGCAAAAATCCACTGACGTTTCCCGATGAGCAAACGTTCTTCTTCTGTTTTTTCCACTGTTGATCCCTTGCCCTCCATTGGTGTCCATTATAGCACGACTTTTCACCCCTCGTCTGCCTAACACCTGCTACGCGCTTGCCTCTGGCGGCGGCTTTTGCCCCTGTTGCCCATCTTTGTACATCGCCTCCCCGATTTTTTGAAGTGTCGCATTCAGAGCCCCAAGCGCGGATTTTATTGCCTCCATATCTTCGCCGTCTTTTACTTTCTTCAACGCGTCAATCTTCTCCTGCACTTCTTTCTTGATGTCCTCGCTTACTTTTTCGCCGGCATCGCGCAAAGATTTCTCCGCAAGATACACCACTTGCTCGGCGTTGTTTTTCATTTCCACTTTTTCCTTTTTCTTGCGGTCTTCTTCGGAATGCTGTTCCGCCTCTTTCTTCATACGCTCAATATCATCTTTGGAAAGGCCGGAGGAACCCTCGATTCGGATAGATTGCGTTTTGCTCGTAGCTTTATCAACCGCTTTCACGCTCAAAATCCCATTCGCGTCAATATCAAATGTCACTTCCACTTGCGGCACGCCTCGAGGAGCCGGCGGAATGCCGTCGAGGATAAAACGCCCTAAAGTTTTGTTATCAGCGGCCATTTCCCGCTCTCCCTGAAGCACGTGTATCTCCACAGATGGCTGATTATCTCCCGCAGTAGAAAAAATTTGCGTTTTTGCCGTGGGAATTGTCGTGTTTCGCTCAATAAGCCTTGTCATCACTCCGCCCAATGTTTCGATGCCCAAGGAAAGCGGCGTTACATCCAAAAGAAGAACATCTTTTACTTCTCCTTGAAATATTCCTCCCTGCACTGCCGCTCCCACCGCGACTACCTCATCGGGATTTACGCCCATGTGAGGTTCTTTCTTAAAGAGTTTCCGCACAGACTCCTGAATTGCCGGCATTCTTGTCTGTCCTCCCACAAGAACCACTTCGTGAATGTCTTGCACTTTTAAATTCGCCGCCGCTAACGCCTCTTTCACTTTTTCTTCCGCGCGCGTAATGAACTCATTGGTAAGCTCCTCGAGTTTCGCGCGGGACATTGTAAGGTCAAGGTGTTTTGGGCCAGAAGCGTCTGAAGTGACAAACGGGATATTAATCTCTGTCTGAAGAGAGCTGGAGAGCTCGTGTTTCGCTTTTTCCGCTCCATCCTTCAAACGCTGCAGCGCAAGCGCATCTTTTGACAAGTCAATTCCTTCCTGTTTTTTAAATTCATCAATAATCCAGGAAATGATTTTTTGATCAAGATCATCTCCGCCCAAATGCGTATCTCCGCCGATGCCTTTCACTTCAACCGTATCGGCACCTACTTCAAGAATAGACACGTCGAATGTGCCGCCTCCAAAATCATACACCACGATCCGTTCATCCTTCTTTTTATCCAAACCGTAGGCAAGCGCCGCCGCGGTAGGTTCATTTAAAATTCTTCGCACGTTAAATCCCGCGATTGTTCCCGCGTCTTTCGTCGCCTTCCTTTGAGAATCGTCGAAATACGCGGGGACCGTAATCACCGCATCGGTGATTTGTTCCCCGAGTTTTGCTTCCGCGTCTTGTTTGAGTTTTTGAAGCACCATCGCGGAAATTTCAGCCGGCTGATACCACTTCTCGCCGACTTTCACCTCAACTCCTCCCTCCTTGGACTCGCGGATTTCGTATGGAAGAAGTTTTTTATCATGCTGGACTTCCGTATCAGAAAATCTCCGTCCAATCAGCCGTTTCACGGAATAGATCGTATTTTGAGGATTCGTAACTGCTTGCCTTTTCGCGAGCAACCCCACGAGACGCTCCCCGCTTTTCGCAATCGCGACCACGGAAGGAGTAGTGCGGTTTCCTTCTTTATTTTCGATAATTTTTGGCTGACCGCCCTCGATCACGGCCATTGCCGAGTTCGTTGTTCCAAGATCGATACCTAGAATTTTTGCCATAGAAGATAATTATACATTATGAGTAAAAATTACTTTGCGACCTTCACTTTTGCCGGCTTGATCACTTTACCCTCCAAAAGATACCCGTTCTCCACAACCTCGACAATTGTGCCGTGCGCATCTTTGGACTCGACCTCCTCTACGGTTTCCGCGCGCGAGGGATCAAATTTTTCACCCGTTTTGGGGTCAATTTTTTCGACGCCTTCCCCTTTTAGTATACTTTCAAACTGCTTTTTCACCTGCAGGACTCCTTTTCCCCACACATCATTCTTTATATGCTCGGGCATTGATTTTTCCGCGAACTCCAGATTATCGAGCACCACTAATATCTTTGCGATCGTACGAATTGCGGCAAATCTTCGGAATTCTTCCATTTCTTTCGCGCTTTGTTTTATATGGTTCTGAAAATCCGCGAGCGCCCTCTGCCAGCCGTAAAGATATTCCTGCCGTTCTTTCTTGCACTCCGCGAGGCGCCATCGCAGTTTACTCAATTTTTTCTCGGCATCCTCCGGTATTTCCGGCTCGTATTCTATTTTTTCTTCCTTCATATCTTCCATAATTTACAATAATGTATCCAAGAGCCTCATATTCCTTTCGTAATGCATGCGCATCGGCCCCACGATCCCGATAAAACCATTCCCGAGGCCTAGCGCCATCAGACTATACTCGACGTTTTTAAAAAATGGGTTTTCGCTTCCCACGAAAACTTCAATTTCGTTTTCAAACTCTGTCATCATCGTTTCATATGAAATCGTAAGATTCTCAAGCTCATCAATAAGCGAAATGACCGCCTCTTTGTCTTCAAATTCTGGTTTCGTTAAAACTTTTTTAAGCCCCTCATATCGCAGTTCGCCATTTTGATCCACGAAAAGAACAAGATCGCTGGAGTTTGCGGCAATTTCGCGCACAAGAAATTTTACTTCTTTCGTCCGGCGCGATCCCTGCCATACCTTATTATCTGCGTGCCGTCCTTTTAACAACATATCGACAAAAAATCGATAGCCTTGTTCGGTCGGCACCCGGCCCGCCGAAGTATGCGGCTGGTGAAGATATCCTTCTTCTGTCAAATGCGACATCTCGTTTCGTATGGTCGGGCAACTCACATCAAATTTTCCCGTATCAAAAATAGCGCCCGAACTCACTGGAAACGCGCTTTGAATATATTCGTCAACTATTGCGGTTAAAATTTCAGCTTGTCGTTCCGTAAGCATTGAAGGATATTTTCAGTATACAAAAAATAGCACTCCCGTGTCAAGAGTGCTAATCCCGTAGAAGCGCTGCGCGCTCACGTGACGAGACACGCATAACAAGGACTGTGTACCCACCTCGCCCCGTAGCGAGCAGAGCGAGCTTTATGGGGTCAAGAGTGCTAATAGATATGCTATTGTTTCGGCCGCCCAGCTAAGCTGGGCTTGGCCGCGCTTAGCGCGGCCGCATTGTCGGAAACAAGATCACTTCCCGTAAGCTATGCGAATTTGTCAAAAGTGCGGTCAGGCGATCAACGCCAAACGCGAACCCGGCGGCTGGCGGCATGCCGTATTCAAGCGCTTCAAGAAACGTCTCATCGAGCCTTTGCGCCTCTTCGTCGCCCTTCTTCCGCTGCTTTTCCTGCTCTTCAAAAAACTCACGCTGACGCACAGGATCATTGAGCTCCGAAAAAGCATTCACCACCTCCCACCCATCAATCACAAGCTGAAAACGAGCGGAATACTTTGGATTATCGGGGAGAGGTTTTGCGAGCGGCGCAAGCTCGGCTGGCTGATGAATAATGAAAGTTGGATTTTGAATCCGGGGCCTGCACGCTTTTTTGTATAGTGCATCTCCGATTTGCCCTTTCGAAAGGCGGGTTTCTACTTTTATTCCAAGACCTTCCGCCCGTTTGGCAAGCGCATCGCGATTGAGCGACTCATAATCAATATCGAGATATTTTTGAAGAAGCGCTACAAACTCAACACGGGGCCAGGGAATTGTAAGATCAATGATCTTCTCGCCATGTGAAAAACTCGGGTAGACGCCGACGGCTTTAAAGATATGAACGAAAAGTTCTTCGGAAAACTTCATGAGCTGCTTATAATCAGCGTACGCCCAATAAAATTCAAGGGAAGTAAATTCCGGATTATGCGCAGAGTCTATTCCTTCATTGCGGAATGAACGGCCTATCTCATATACCTTTTCAAACCCTCCGACGAGAAGTTTTTTGAGATCGAGTTCCGGCGCAACCCGCAAATACAAATCCATATCAAGCGCGTGTAAATGAGTTTTGAAAGGTTTCGCGTTGGCACCCCCGGGAATTGGCTGAAGAATGGAGGTTTCAACTTCCATAAAGCCCGCACTATCGAGAAACTCCCGCGTTGCTTTCATAATTTTATTTCGATTCTCAAAGACGCGCCGCACTTTCTCATTCATAAGAAGATCAAGATATCTTTTGCGAAATCTCTCTTCAATATCAACCAGACCATGCCATTTCTCCGGCAAAGGATGCGCCGTTTTTACGAGAATTTTTATATCGCGCACTTCGAGAGATTCCTCGCCGCGTTTCGTTTGAAAAAGAATTCCGCGCGCCTCAATGATATCTCCAATATCAAAATCCTTCAACGCTTCTTCATATCCTTTTTCCCCAAGAACATCTTTTTTGAAGTACAGCTGAAATTTCCCCGTTCCATCTTTGATATCCGTGAATGTTGACCCTCCATGTTCCCGCAGTGTCATCATTCTTCCGGCAAGCGTAACCTCTTTTGCTCCGTCTTTGAGGGCCTCGAACTCTCGATGCGCGGCTTCGCATGAATGTGTCCTTTTTGCAGAAATTGGATAAGGATTTTTGCCAAGCCTCAATAGTTCCGCGCGTTTGGCAAGTCGAATTTTTCGAATATCTTCTAGCGCCATACTCGAGTATATATTTTAAAATCTTGTTGAATCCATTTCCTCATGAGATCCGTATCACTTTGTACTTTTTCATACCGAGCGGTGTGGGAACTTCGATCTCATCGCCAATTCTTTTTCCAAGCAAAGCCTGCCCAATCGGAGAATCGGATGAAATCTGTCCTTTCCCGGGATCCCCCTCTCCTTTCCCTACAACGAAAAATTTGCGGAGCGTCTCGTCGCTTTTTACTTCAATCGCACAGCCAATATACACAGATGTCTTCTTCCGCGGGGTTAGTGCAATAAGACTCGCGGTACGCAAAATATTTTCGATTTCAGCGACTCTTCCTTCGACAAACGCCTGCTCTTCCTTTGCTTCCGCATATTCAGCGTTTTCGGCGATATCTCCAATCGAAAGCGCTTCCTTAATTCGTTCCGCCACCTCAACTCTTTTCTTTTTCTTAAGAAAATCTAATTCGCTCTTTAATTTCAGATATCCGCTCTTTGTGATGAATTCGCCAGTCATACAAAATCAATTATAGGGATGCTCCCATTGAAGTCAAGACTGGGGATAAAGTTCAAAGTACGTTTGAAATATATCTTTTGCCGCCCGGACCGCGTAATCGCTCTTTTCCCCTTCTTCGAGTAAAACAGTCACTACAACTTTTGGATCTTCATACGGCGCAAAACCGCTAAACCATGCCTCATTTCGGCCATGGCTGATCTCGGCGGTACCGGTCTTTCCAGCGACAGAAAATGGTAAATCCGAAAGAAACCTGCTTGATCCGGCGAGAACCGCCCTTCGCATTCCTTCGCGGACAATTTCCATATTTTTCTTCGAGATAAAATTCGAGCTTTTGATTTGCGCCGGTATGATCAGATCTCCAATTTTTTGAACTATGTGAGGCACAAATAAAGTCCCTCCATTTGCGAGCGCTCCAGTCGCAGCGGCAACTTGCAAAGGTGTGACAAGAATATCGCCTTGTCCTATGGAAGTAAGATACGTGTCGCCAATAAACCAGTTTTCTCCTTTTACTTCTTTTTTCCATTTTGGATTTGGAATACGGCCGCTTGCTTCTCCCGGCAAATCAACGCCAAGAGTCTCGCCCCATCCAAAGTCTCTCAAATATTTCTCAATGTTCGCGATCCCAAGCCCGGGCTGATCTTTATATCCTCCTCCTATCGTATAAAAATAGATATTCACCGAATCCGCAATGGCCTTGCGAATATCCGTCCAGCCATGCACTTTCCAGTCCTTAAAAACATATGTAATGGCAGGATCATACGCGCTCGGCACTTCTATCGAGCCTCCGCCGTACACCAAAAAATCAGGTGTGACAAGTTTTTCTTCAAGCGCGCCCGAGGCTATGAGCGGTTTCACAATCGAACCGCTGGGATATTCTCCCCGAATCGCTCTATTGAATAATGGAGTCTTGCGATCTCGCACAAGTTTTGCGAATTCGGTCTCGGAAATTCCATCCTCAAACTGATTTCCATCAAAACTTGGAAGACTGACAAGGCTTAAAACCGCGCCGTTCCTCGGGTCGGCGACAATTGCCACTGCCGCTGGAATTCCCAACGCCTCCATATGTTTCTTCAAAATTTTCTCGATATTTGTCTCGAGCGCCGCTCCGATATGAAGGGTAAGGTCTTGCCCTTTCTTTGGTTCTTGTATTTCGCCTTCACTTATAAGATCGCCCTTTGAGTTTATCTTTTTAAAGAAAAATCCAGTTGTTCCACGCAATACTTCATCGTAAAACGCCTCAATGCCGCTTTTCCCCACCCTTCCGCCTCGCGGATAATTGTTTGAAACGTCTAAAAAATTTGCTTCCCCCGTATACCCTAAAATTGAAGAAAACGAAGTATCCGCGATGTACCTGCGCCGCGAAACTTGGCGCACTTCAAATAACGAATCGGCGTTGATCAGATCCTCAATGCGCGCGATCTGATCAACGCGAACTCCTTTCAGAAGCGTGAATTCAAAAAAGTTGCTTGAACTCGCGGATAAAAATTTTTGATAGAGTTCTTGAGAATCCCGCCCCAGGGCTCGCGCCATATGTCCAGAAAGTTCCTGAAGCTTTCCGTCAGTCATTCTGTATTTTAAAATTTTCGGGTTTTTAATAAGAACATCGAAATATACTTCGTTTTTTGCAAGAACTTTCGCATCCGAAGAATACACATTCCCCCTCTCCCCAAAGATTGGGTATGCCCGCAGTGTGTTGTCGTTTGCGTCCTTCGTGTACTTTCCCCCTTTTTCAAGCATAAGAAATGCCGTAAAAGATGCGACAGACAGCACAAGAGCGAATTGTAAAATCCTAAAAAACAAAAGAATGCCTGATGAAATTTCTTTTTCAAGTTTTCCCACTTCAATTTCTTCTGCCTCAAATTCTTTGATTTTCGAACTATCAACAAAAATTTCTTCCGGCTCGATGATATTTTTTGATTGAAGGGGGATATTGCAATTTCGCAAAGGATCCCTTCGAAAAATCATACATTATGAGGATACGACGAATGTACCTCGCAGCTTATCTATATTTTCGAGAATGACTCCCGTACCCCGAACTACCGCGGTCATCGGATCCTCCGCGACTTTTAATGGAATTTTTGTTTCTTTGGTGAGTATCTCATCGAACTTTCGCAAAAGTCCGCCTCCGCCGGCAAGCACAATGCCGTTCTGCATGATATCCGCGAGAAGCTCCGGAGGCGTTTCTTCGATTACCGCTTTCACCGAATTTATAAGGAATCGCACAGAGCCTTCAAGAGCCTTGCGTATCTCTTTATCCTTCACCTCAATTTCTTTAGGAAGACCAGTCACTAAATCGCGGCCCCGCATGATTGC
>JACOUK010000062.1 GCA_016177905.1 Candidatus Spechtiibacteriota bacterium
AGATCGGGAGGACGCGCATAAAAATTTAAGAAAAGAGTTTGGTTTTAGCGGTGAGCAGGCAACCGCGATTCTTGAGATGCGCCTTCAAACGCTCGCGAATCTTGAGCAGAAGGCCATTGAAGACGAATTGAAAGAGAAGAGAAGAGTTATCCGGGAGTTGACTTTATTGCTCTCGGACGCAAAAGTATTTCGCACGTTTTTAAAAGAAGAATTTTCTATTATCAAAAAAACATACGGAGACGCGCGAAGGACCCGGATTGAGCCTCTGGACGCGGCCGAGCTTCAAGAGGAAGATCTTATTCCGAAAGAAGAAACGGTGATTTCCCTGACGCGTGGGGGGTATATCAAGCGCGTTCATCCATCCGCATACAAAACGCAAAAGAGAGGCGGGAAAGGAATTATAGGCATGGAAACGAAAGGAGAAGATGTGGTACAGCATTTTCTCGCCGCTTCTACTCACGATCGTTTGCTTTTCTTTACAGCGTACGGGAAAGTGTACCAGACTATCGCGTATGAGATTCCAAAATCAACGCGTATAGGACGGGGGAAAGCGCTTGCGAACTTCCTTGATCTTGAGCGAGATGATTTTGTGACCGCGATATTATCGCTTGAGAGAATGGGGAGAGAACAGGGCAGAGAAGGCCCTCTGAATCTGGCATCAAAGTTTCTGATTATGCAAACGAAGTATGGTATAGTAAAAAAGAGTCCCATAGAAGATTTCCAAAATGTGCGAAGATCCGGTCTTACGGCAATCCATTTAAAAAAGGGCGATACACTAGAGTGGGTGGGAGTGACACATGGAAAGGACGAGATTCTTCTTGTGACTTCCGCTGGACAGGCAATTCGTTTTCGAGAGTCCGACGTAAGACCGATGGGGCGCACCGCTACCGGAGTGCGCGCGATTCACTTACGGGAACAAGATCGCGTGATTTCTATGGTTGTGCTTTCGTCGCTGTTGAAGCACGTGCTTGTGGTATCAGAGAATGGTTTTGGAAAGCGAACGCTCGTCAGCCTTTTTAAGATTCAGCGGCGCGGGGGTTCCGGAATAAAGGCGGCAAAGTGCACTGACAAAACAGGAAAAATTGTGCAAGCTCGCGGGATTGTGCAAGGCCAAGACGAGCTTATTGTAGTATCGCAAAAGGGACAGGTGATACGAACTCCGCTTCAAAATATTTCAACTTTGGGGCGAGCGACGCAGGGAGTAAAAATCATGAGGCTGGATGCGGGAGACAAAGTTGTATCGGCAGTAACAGTGTAATTGTATGAATAAAAAGGAAAAAGAGGCGTTCATATATCCCAAAGGCAGCGGAGGTTTTATGCGCCCCGACGAGGTTTTAAAAAATCTTGAAATCAAAGAAGGCATGAGCATTGCCGATTTTGGGTGCGGCGCGGGGTATTTCACGATACCGCTCGCGAAACGCGTTGGGAAAGAGGGCGTCGTGTACGCGGTAGATGTTCTTGAGAGCGCTCTTGAATCGGTGCGGGGAAGAGCGAAGATGGAATCATTGCTGAACATCCAATGCGCGCGCGCAAATCTCGAGAAAGAAAAAGGTTCCATGATCGGTGACGGAACGATGGATATGGTGATTCTCGCGAACATTTTGTTTCAGTCGAAAGAAAAGCATGCTATACTGAAAGAAGCAAGGCGGGTGCTTAAAAAGAATGGACGGATTGTCGTCATTGAGTGGAACGACGGCGTAAGTTTTGGCCCGCCGCCAGCGAGTAAAATCCCCAAAGAAGAACTGAAGAGTACTGTGAAAGACGCGGGATTTATTCTTGAGAAGGAATTTAACGCGGGGGAGAGTCACTATGGCCTCGTGTTTTCTCTTTGAAACGTGGCATTATTAAAGCACCAACGCAATCGTTTGATAATTTTTGGGATTGTACTGCTACTTTTGGGCGTAGTGTTTTTAATGACGCAAGGGGTAGTGCCGGGACTGCGTAAGACTGGGCCCGTAACACCCAAAGGGCCTCCGCCAATATCATTGACAATCTGGAACGTTTTTGAGGACGAAGACGTCTATAGCGAATTAATTTTTGAATATAAGAAACTGAATCCCAATGTAACGGTCGATTACGTAAAGGTTGACTATCTTGAGTATCGCGTAAAACTGCTGAATGCGTTTGCGAGCGGCACTGCTCCCGATATCTTTGCGATGCATAATACCTGGCTGCCTCTCGAGAAAGACCGCATCTCGCCCGCGCGACAGACCCTGCCGATTGTAAGTCAGTTTGATCAGGTGTTTCCGCGTATTGTCAGGGAAGATTTTACGCGCGTGAACGAGAATGGCGAGCGGAACATCTACGCATTGCCTCTTTCCATTGAGACGCTTGGGCTTTTTTACAACAAAGATTATTTTGAGACCGCGAATATCGCATCGGCGCCAAAAACATGGGAGGAGCTTATTGATTACGCGAAGCTTTTTACCCAGCTTGATGACGCGGGCAAAATAAAAATTTCCGGCATTGCCCTCGGGACAGCCGGCAACATCAATCGCGCGGCGGATATTATTTCGCTTCTCATGCTTCAGGCCGGCGCTCATATGAATAATGAGCTTTTGTCGGAAGCCACATTTGACGATCAGGTCTGGATTGGAGAGGAAGGGCCGCAGCAAAAACGCTTTAGTCCGGGCAAAGAAGCTCTTCAATTTTATCTTGCTTTCTCGGACCCCGCGTCGAACGCCTACTCGTGGAACGCGGATATGCCCTACTCCATAGACGCGTTTGTCCAAGGCAAGACTACGATGATGATAAACTACCCGCATCATATTTCTACGATAATGAGCAAAGCCCCGCATCTCAATGTCGAAGTAGCTCCGATGCCGCAACTTCAAGACAGGAAAGAAAATACAAATTACGCGAGCTACTGGGGATTTGCTGTTTCAAAAAGTTCGCAAAACAAAGATGCGGCGTGGGATTTCGTGAACTTTTTGGTACAGCCGGAAAACGAAAAGAAGTACTTGGAGAAAGCAAAAGCGCCGACGAGCCGCCTCGATCTTATTCTTTGGCAGCAGCAGGATCCGATGCTGAAGCATTTCGCGAATCAGATTGTGGAAGCCAAGTCTTGGTATCAGGGGGATTCAACCGCCGTCGAGACGATACTTGAAGATATGATCAGCGGGGCTAGCACGAAAGCGAAAACCATTGAGGAGGCGCTGGAGGATGCCGCCGCGCGCGTGACCGTAGTGATACAAAAAGTCCGTGAATAGTGGTATCATGATATCAATGAAGAAATTTTTGTCGGTCTTATTCGCGTGGGGGTTTTTGCTTTTTCCGATTTTTGTGTTTTCTCAAGCGTCGAGTTCTGCCCCTTCGGTAATTTCACTTCCGAATCCGCTTTCTTCAGAAACTTTGGAACAGCTTATCAATGTTGTCATCAACTGGCTTCTTGTGATTACGCTCCCGATTGTTGTTTTTCTTATTGTATACGCAGGCGCTCAAATTTTAATTTCCGGAGTTGCTCCCAAACAGCGTGAGGAAGCGAAGAATGTCATTAAGTACGCCTTGATCGGATATGTTATTATTCTTTTGGCAAAGGTTTTTGTTGGAGTTATCAAGGGACTGTTTTCATAACATGAAAAATATAAAGAAATCGATTCTGTTTTTGATTGCCGCAACATCGCTTGTGCTTATGCCGTATGTTGCGTTTGCCCAGTTCGGGAAAGGTCCTCCTGATGAGTGCAAGATCGCGAAAGAGATGACAGCGGGCGCATGGAGAGTTCAGCATTCCCTCAATACGCCAGACCAGGTTTTTACCCTATATCGAGATATGAATGGAGACGGGGCTTTTAGTGATATTCCGGATGAGCGGATCATCGCGGGCAACACATTTCCTATCGGCGCAACGTCAAAGGAGTCTATTACCATTCCCCGCGACGCGCTCGCGGACCAAGTAAATGTAAACGTAAAAAAAGGCGATACGCTTCCTCCCAGATGGGGAACTTTTTGCCTAATCAATATGGCGAATAATATTGCAAACTGGATATTCTTCATTCTCCTTACAATCGCTTTTGTGTTCATTGCGTTCGCTGGATTCAAGTGGATGACCTCCAAAGACAACGCGACAGCTCAAAAAGAGGCAGGGCAGATGATTTTTGTGGCGCTTGTGGGACTTATCATTGCCGCTCTCGCGAAAGTGATCCCCGCGGTAATCGCAGGAATACTGACGTAAGCAGGCGGTCTATTCGCCATAACGCTTTTGCAAGAATATGTGATATAATCAAAGCATATAAGAAAACGGTCGAGTCATTGTGCACGTTTTCGTTTTAAACTTAAATACATGTATAGAAATCTATGAAAAAATCATTGGTACTATCATTAACAATTCCAATCGCGGCAGTTTCTCTGTTTGCGTCGCTCGTCGCGATGCCAGCGGGAGCGCAGCAGCAAATCAAAGATAGCTGCACTCTTTCAAGGGATATAAAGATCGCGGATAAGGTAATCGCAAAAGACAGGGTCGTGAAAGATGGCACAGCGTCTATCAAGGATGTGGGGCAGCCTCCGCTCACGGGCGACGTTCTTGTCAAAGAATGGGGTACTATCTGCCTCATCAACACTGTGAATACGGTTACCGACTGGCTATTCTTCATTCTCCTTACAATCGCCTTTGTGTTCATTGCGTTTGCTGGATTCAAGTGGATGACCTCCAAAGACAACGCGACAGCTCAAAAAGAGGCAGGGCAGATGATTTTTGTGGCGCTTGTGGGGATTGTGATTGCGGCTCTCGCGAGAATACTGCCGGCGGTGCTGATTGGGATATTGTTGTAGAAGAAAGATTTTTCGTCTTTTTGGACATGAAACCCCCCGCAGTTGCGGGGGGTTTTCGTTGACAATAGTGTCAAAGAGTCGTAAAATGAAAAGCAGAAATTCTCGCGTCCGTGGCGGAATTGGCATACGCGTATGGTTTAGAGCCATATCCTGTAAGGGTTGCAGGTTCAAATCCTGCCGGACGCACCGCTCAAAACCGCCAAAGAGCCCGGAAAAACAATCGGCTCGAACCATATTTTAATTTTGGGAAAAAAATTTTTTTATGAATCCTACGCATACGCTTGATGAATTTTTAGACCTTGTTGATGAAAACGATAATGTCGTTGGTAAAAAGAAGCGGTCAGAAGTTTATGCGGAACATCTTTCCAATTTCCGAGTAGTAAACGCTTTTGTTGTGAACTCAAAGGGGGAGATTTGGATACCTCGCCGCGCTGCCGACAAAAGGATTTTTCCATTATGTTTAGATATGAGTATGGGTGGCCATGTTGAGAGCGGCGAAACCTACAAGGATACGCTGAAACGCGAAACGGAGGAGGAATTGAATATTGATACTGATAAAGCAGATATTCGCTTACTGGGTCATTTATCTCCGCAAAAAGAGGGTGTTTCAGCGAATATGAATGTGTACGAGATAAAAATGGACGAAGCACCGGATTACAACAAAAGCGATTTTGTAGAATATTTTTGGCTAACGCCAAAAGCACTTTTTGAGAGAATTGCCAACGGCGATAAAACAAAAGGTGATTTACCAAAATTAGTAAAGATTTTTTATGGAGACAAATAATCAACCAGTAAAAAGAGCTTATGCAATTTACCACGTTGGCTTGAAAATTCTTCTCAAAAAAGGAGATGAGTTTTTGTTTTTGACGGACGCCGTTGGCAAACATTTTGACTTGCCCGGAGGCCGCATAGACGATGTTGAGCATACCACTCCGCTTACTGAAGTTATTGCGCGAGAAGTGAGCGAAGAACTTGGCGATGAAGTAAAATATAAACTCGGTAAACCAGTTTTCCAATTTCGCCGACATTTTGAAAGCAAGGGGTTGCATATTTTTCTTACCGTCTACGAAGCGGAATATTTGTCCGGCGAAATTAAGTTGTCTGTCGAACATAGCAATCTTCAGTGGATAAATCCCAGAAAAATTGATTTGAAAGAAGAGGATTTTTTTCATAAAGAAGAATATCTTGCTTTCAAAAAGTATTTTGAGAATTTGATTTGATTTCATATAATTAAATGCCGCCAAAGAAAAACTTGAAATTGTCAGCGGTGCGGCTCCCCGCCTGCGCCGAGGCTTCGGCGGGCAGGCGCCGCCTTTCCGAATTTTCGCGGGGGGACTTCCTCGCCGCCGCAGGCGGCGAAATGCGTTCGGACTAATTCAAGAATACTGCACAAACAAAAACACAAACAGTCTTTACAAAAAGCTTTCTCAATGCTACAAAAAAGAGTCCGCAGGAGCACAGTAGTATCTTGCGGGCAAGCCCTGCAGACAACTTGTTGTTGTACGGGGCAAGCCCCTTGAAAACAAAAAATAATCAGTCAGAGGTGAATGACATGACTATTTCTCTTGATGAAGGGCGGCAAGTCTTTGTTGATGCTCGCAGGGAAATCGGTAAAGCGTTTGTGGGGTATGAAGATCTGATTACCTGTATTTTTCTCTGTTTGATAAGCGGTAGCGTAAAATCTCCGGCGCACATGCTGTGTATAGGCAAGCCCGGGACAGGGAAAACTTTGATCTCCGGGCTTCTCGCTCATATTTTTGGATTGGAATTTAAACGTATTGACGGCACGGGCGAGCCTCAACCCTCCGATATCATTGGGTACTTTGACCCAAGGACAAATGAGATTATTCGCGGTCCCATTTTTACGAACATCCTTCTTGTGGACGAGATTAACCGTCTTTCCCGAGGGGCGCGCGCCTCGCTTCTTGCGCCCATGGCGGAAGGGGTTGCCACGATAGGAAACACAACGTATACGCTTGCCCCCCCATTCTTTGTAATCGCTAACGAAAACCCGGCAAGCTATGGCGACGCAATTCCTTTGCGAACGCAGGAAAGAGACAGATTTTTGCTTTCGTTTTTTTCCGGCTGGCCGAGCTTGGAGGAACAGGAGAAGATCATTGATATTAACACGCGGCTTCAAAAACTGCAGCATGAAATGTCCAGGGTTTGTTCCAGGGAACAGTTTCTTGAGATTCCAGAGCTTGTGGCTGAAAAAATTTTCGTTGAACGCTCTCTGCGGAAGTACGCGGCGCAGATCACTCGTCAGCTTGCTCCCGAATTCTCCAACATTGAAGAGGTAAGCGGGGATGAGAGAGAAATTCGCGACACTTCCATTGTGCGCGGCTCCATAGCGCTTATCGAGGCCGCGCGCTCTTACGCGTTTTTAGAAGGCAAGGACTATGTCGTACCCGCATACATTGACTGGCTTTCTCATTTCGCTCTTCCTCACCGCATAAACGCGTATAGTCAGGAATTCGGCCGCGTCCAAAGGCACGCGTTGATCGCGAAAGCGGTCGCAGAAGTAAAAAAAAGAATACAAACGCGCGACCATCTGGAATAAGACAATGGCAGAACGAAACGCGTATCTTGATTTGCTTGCCTTATTGAGGTCGCGAAGCGATATAGCCGGCATGTGGAGTTCCATGCTTCACGGCGAAGGCGGAGACCTCTCGGATATCAGGCCCTACATGCCGGGAGACAAGTTACAGAGGATCCATAGGCCGTCTTTCGCGAGGGGCGAACTGCTTGTGAAAGAATTTTCAGGGGATAGACACGCCACAATAGATTTTGTCTTCGACATCTCGCTTTCCCTGACGCGCGCAAGAGGGCTCGAGTCTGTGAGCGCAAAAGCCGCGAGAGATTCAGTATCTCTGATTTTAGGGCTTCTCTGCGGCGCGGCAGATTTTTGGGGAGTTCCCATAAGCGTACTTTGTATTGCGGGGGAGAAGGCGGAGCGCATAGAGGCGCAGGAAGGTTCCGCGTGTCTTCGGCGGGCGCTTGACGCGCTAGACCATGCCCGTCTCGACAATCTTCTCTCTCCCGATTTTGCCCTTGCGCTTGTCAAGCGCGGAATTCAGCAGACAAAAGGATCTCTCGTCTTTTTCGCCAGCGATTTTCTTCTGGATGCCGAGCGCTACAAAAATTTTTTCGAGGAATGCGCCCATGCGCGAAAGCTTGATCTTATTCCTGTGTTTATAAACACAGCGTGGATCTGGGATGGGCTTGTTCCGGGGAATGTCGAATTTCAAATCGCAGGATCAGGAAGAGATGCGAGCAAAATAATTCTTATGGACAAAAAAACCATGAGAGAGATACAGGCGGACTTTGAGGAGCAAGAAAAGAAATTGCGAGCGTTATTCACAAAGCTCGATATGCCCTGGATTAATCTGAAGCAACCCGTATTTTTTGATTATGTGAGAGAAATAACCCGATGTTTTGCCGAAAAACATAGATTCAGCATCTAGGCTTTAGAGTAAAGGAGGTGACGAGGATGAGTCGTAGGCGCTTGTTCGTCTTTGTGCTTTGCGTTTTGCTTCTTGCGTTTTCGGCAATCCTTGCCCTCCTTATCGTTCGAGGCGGCAATGGGCCGGAAGCGGATTACACGGAGTTGTTTGAGCAAGGGAAAACAGACGAAGCGGGAATCTTTGGGTTTGTAAAGCTGGAGCCAAGAGGCGTTCACCACACGGCTGATCCGATACGCGTAAGAGTAGGAGTTGTATACGATCGAGACAAGTGGGAAATGCCAGAAGAGACATTCCGTAGAGCAATTCCGCTTCCCGAAGAGTTTAAAATAAGGGAGCGGAAGACACTCACTGTGCAACAAGGCAGGTTTTCGCTCATCGAAACGCGACTTATGGCTCAATGTTTCGAGTGCAGAGATGGGAAATACGAGGTTAGTTTTAGACTGAATGATGAACCTCGAGCAAGGAACAAAGGAACCGGCGAAACCAGAGGCGGCTTCTTCAGCAATTCGTCGAGCAGAGATACGGCCATGGTATTTGCGCCGCTCACCGATCGAAATTACCGCGTTGATGACACAAGTTTTGTCGATCTTGCTCTGCATGGAAAAGAAAGTAAGGCGCGGCAGTTTTCTTTGTTCGCGATGGCGTTCTTGTGCGCGTTGGGAGCGGTAACACTCTTTCTCTATAGCTGTCGCTTAAAGCGCGGCAAGGTGTCGTACGATACGAACGTCATAGATCGGCGCTCTGTGTATCTTCGGGGGCTTTTTGATCTAGGGCAGGAATTGACAGAAGAAAACAGGGAGGATGTTTCTCACGCGCTGTATTTGTTGCTCGACCTCGCTGTGCAAGAGTTTCAAGAATCCGTTGCTTTGGCGGATGTACGGCAAGCTCTTGAGGCGGCATACAGCCGTGAGAGTCTAAAAAAAGACGATATAGAACGGCTTATTTCAAGAGCACGGGCGTGCATATTGCGAGGAGGGGAGGAGTAAAATGGAAATTCTCAAGTATGTCTCTGAAATCCGTTTTACCTCCCCTGTTTTTATGATCGTACCAGTAACACTTGTCCTGATTCTTTTCTATGGATGGCGTAAAAAAACTCCAATTCCCCACGCGGCGATAAAATTTGGGCTGATCAGAAGGAAAAGGTCTTTTCATCCGTTATTTTGGAGCATGAAGAAACTCCCGCACATTGCGGCGCTTTGTCTTATCGTGGCCACCGGCGGCCCGGTTCATGAGCAGTACGAGACGCGATCTTTGGAAATAACCCCTTATATTGTTATCGCCGATGTGTCAGAAAGCACAGTCGCGTTTAGTCCTCGGGGAGTACCTGCTCTCAATATTGAAGACAGCATGTTCAACGTGACGCGGACTTCGCTTACGAAGTTTGTTGAGTGGAAAAAAGAAACGAGCGAGTTTTTCCTGATTCTCTACAGCGACACGCCGTACGCAGCGCGTTATTTTGCGGGCGGCGAGGAAGCGGAAGCTCAAATTTTGGAATTTCTTGAAAAATTACCGAAAGAAATCCAAAGACAGAAGCCCTCGCGGAAATTTTATCTCAAGGGCACGCATACCGCGTTCGCGCTGAAAGCTGCCGCGCGATACTACAGAGCTTTGCCAAAAGAGTATCGGCAGAGCACATTTGTGCTCGTAACGGATCTTGAGGATTCAGAACTCACGAGCATCGCCAAGGAACTCGATCTGCTTGTGGAAAGCGGACTGGAGAAAAAGATATACGTCTTGGCGGTAACAAGCGTAGATAGAAAGGCCGAGGAAAATATTTTCTTGCTGAATCATGCTATTTTGCATTCCGACCAAGTGAGAATTCTTCAGGCGCACGACGGCGCAACTCTGGACGAGGCGCTGCACGTGATTGGAGAATCGGAAAATTCGCCCGTAGACGTAACGTACGCGACTTTGAAATTGCGTTCATTGCGACATGTCTTTATTTTTGCCGCAGTAGTTTGCGCGTTTTGCTTTGTCGCTTTTGAAGAGCTGTATTTCAGGAAAATTCCTTGAAAAGATGAGTGGAGGAATCATGAACAATAACGGAATTCATATACGAATGTCAAAATACAAGATTGCATTGCTTGGCGTCTCGATACTGCTTCTCATGTTTCTCGCCCTCCTTTTCTTTGCGTTTAGGCCAATGTTAAAAAACAGCGAAAATGATTTGCGTTCACGCCACAGGGCGGTAATTGTTTCAGCCAAAAATCTTCCTGACGCAGGCCAGGAAAGAGATGCGGCAATGAAAAGGATAGCCGGGGAGTTTCTCGCCATCGCGCATGATTCGAGAGATCATGCAACGCAAAGCGCTGCGTATGCAAATGCGGGTTCTTTGATGCTTCGCGACTATGTTGCGGCGTTGAAGCGCCTGGAGGGCAATAAACTAGAGAAGCCGCCGCTTCACTCATTAACAAACGCGATAGAATACTTTGGCGAGGCGGCAAGAATCTGCGCGGACGTACAAGACAAAAAGCCCTGTTTTTTCGGACAACAAGCGCAGAGCGAACTTGATTACGCGCTTCTGCTTGAGCGAGATATACGAGCGAAGCGGAGCGGCGGGAAGCAGGAAAGCGGCAAGACAAACACGAAGGATTTCGGCAGCACTCCTCTTGAATCTTCAACGCAAAAAACGAAAAATAATCCTGGCGGTACGCCCCACACAGGGCCAATAGGCAGTATAAGAGGATCATTAAGCGAAGAGCCAAGGGAGAATGGCCGAGACATCGAAAACGGACTGCCGGCAGGAGGTGGGGGATTTGAACTTCCCGCTAACGAACCTTAACGGCGTTATGGTTCTGCTCCCGGTACTTTTATTCGTTTTGGGATTATACTTTTACGGATATAGAAAACGCTTGGCAACTCCTGTTCCTTCGATATGCCGAGAAGATACGCGTGGAATGCAGATTGTTCGATGTATTTCTGCGCTAACCACGTTTTCGCTTTTGATGATCACCGTTTTTATCGCCGCATCGGACTTACTCCGCGAAAGAAAGACTGGAGTTATAGCGTATGTGTGTGATGAATCAAGAAGTATGGGCGCTGAAGACAAAAATGGCGTACCTAGGATAGAGAGGTGCAAAGACGCGATAGGAAAACTTGACAAGTTCCCAGACACCCATATTGCCTTGTACGGCTTCACTGATCGCGCGGCTTCTCATTCTTCTTTTTCTCGCGATCATACATATTTTAGAAAGACCGTTTCAAACCTTGTTGCCATTGAAGCTGTCCCCGGATCGGGATCGGATATTGGGTTTTCACTCATCACCGTGATAGAGGATGTTGCGGAAAAAAGAGAGGAATTGGGCAAAAAAACAGGGTTAGTTGTTCTGTTGTCCGATGGAGAGAACCGTGGAGCCCCGGAAAGTGCAGAAAAGGCCTTGAGGCTTGCTGGTAAAAGCAATGTAAAGATAGTTGCGATAGGCGTCGGCGGGGATTATCCTAGTAGGATTCCAATATACGAAAATGGGAAGCTTATAGGATTTGAGAAAGATTCCAAAGGCAACGAATTTGTGACACGGCTCGACGAGGATACGCTTCGCCTTATCGCACGCGAATCTGGCGGCGTATATGTGCACGAGGAAGAAATAGATGAGGCAAGAGCATTTATCGAAAAAGCGTTGGTCCTCGAAAAAGTTAAAATCGAAGGCGCGGCGAATCCGATTATTGTCTATATGTTGATGGCAGCGTTTGTGCCGCTCGCTATCTTGAAAAAGTATAGCGTAGCGTAACGTAACAGCCCCTCTTCTGCATTTGAGGGGTTTTTGTTTTTCATCAATATCTTGTGTCCCTTTACCCCTTCGCTAAGAAGTCCGGATGAAAAACTTTTATTATTTTGGCAAGACGAACTTTTTTGAGACAAAATGCGTCGTATACGCTCTTGGCTACTGCCCGCGCCCAAGGAGTGAGACTTTTTTTGTCGTCTCCAAGGACATTTGTCAACGTGACAATTCTACAGAGACGCCTGTTCGGGCTATAATGCGATTTTTTAGGAAGAACTCCGTCTGTAAGTAAAAATTCATTGGTATCTTTGAGATGGTGAAGCGCGTATCCCGGTCTTACAAAGCAAAGTGTATTGCCCGGCCAAAGCCTGTATACGCCGGCTCGAACCTCCGCATGATTTTTGACCCACGAATCGGTGAGATTGTGGAGGAACATTTGCGCGCCTGTCTTTGGGGCTCGCATCAGGGCATTTATTTGATTTGCGTCAATTTCATAATCAGTATTCAGATATTCAAGCAAGTGAAAGGCAATGATAGGAGGCTCGTTGTTTTCTATTTGAACCATAGTGAGCGTAGGGAATGAGGCAAGCAGCCGGGGGTTCGATTCCGTGACATAGAGTTTCTGTTTTTCCCCATCAAGAACAAAATCTATTCCAAATATTCCTTTATACCCAAGTTTTTGGAAGTATTTCCCGACTTTTTCTACCGCATCGTATGCCTGCTGTTCAATTTCGCGAGAGAAGCGCGAGGAAGACCAATCGTGGCCACAGAAAAGTCCGGAACCTTTTGCGGGATTGTAGAGTTCGGGTATATCGATAAGCTGATACTGGGGATTTGTCGAAAGAATCCCATGTCGCGTGACACAGCCGGTGATGCTACACGAGGGGCCATGAATATATTTGGCGACTATGACTTCGAGATTTGAGATATTTTCCGCTACCTCTTTGCCTTCGACGTTTTGGATCTGGAGTTTTCGAATGGCGTTGAGTAAGTCATTTTGTGAAGATACGAAAAAAGTTCCCTTGCCGCCGCCGCGTCGGGGATGCTGAAGCACAAAGGGAGTCCCATATTTGTTTTTTATTTTGTAAAAATCTAGATTGCGGGCAGAGAGTATTTCTCCACGGGGGGGAGTGACGCCTATCTCTTGAAGTATCTTTCGGAATTTAATTTTGTCTTCGAACAATTTCTTGCCGAATTTTACCGGGGAGGCAACAAGCGTCCATTGCTTTTGCTCGCACAGTCGCTCCATTTTCAAAGAGGATTTATACACAATTATGGCTGGGTTTTCAAATTGCGCAAGATATGCTTGCGTTTTTGGGTGGGACAGCACTGTGGTTGAGTTCCTCGGCGCTTGTATGTGCTTTGTGCCCATCCCCCTTTCGAGGGAAAGCACTTCTATATCTTTTTCGATAAGCGCCGTGTCGAGCGAGTCGCGCAGGGCGCAAAGACGATAGTTTGGCGCGATATGCTCAAGGCCAAGGCGGTCAAAGGCATACACATCAACTCCAAAGATAGGCGTTGGTACCTTATCCCGGAAAAACTTTTGAAGCGTGTGAAGGTCGCACATCATTGGTTTTTAAGGAGAATATTTTTTGCAGGATCGATGAGGAACTTTTTAAGATCTCGGCGTCCGATAATCATATCGTAGTTTAGGTCTTCGCGCGACGCGATAAACGCCTCGGTGTGTATCTTTTCCCGGTCAAGCTCAAACGTCAGGTCAATAACGGGGCGTTCTTGTTTCCCAAGCGCTCCCCGGACTTTTTTATATTTGATGATAGTGGTAAGGAGAAGTTTTTCCGCAATGGAGCGGTCGATTGTCGTCCGGTACGCTCCGGTATCGATTCTCGCGGAAGTTGTGTATGTTTGATTGTTTGCGCCAAAGAGAGTTACCCGCTCCCGCGCGCCAATTATTTTTTTGCCGGAAAGTTCTTCGAGCTCTTCTTCGATTCCTCCCCCGAAAAGGTCTTGGGCGATTTTTACGCCCTTTGTAGGCGAATCAATGCGAAGATCACGAACTCTTTCGAGTCGTTCGCGCAGCGGCATCATGTTCGCAATCTGTATCGCAAGGCCGGGGCGGGCGTTGAGCTCAAGGATCATGGGTCCCCGGTCTCGATCAATGCTGATATCTGCTCCAAGAAATTGCGCGTCCACTGCTTGGGCGGCGCGTATCGCAAGCTCGAGAATATCTTTCCATTCGGGGATTTTTATTCCCTTCGGGCTTAATTGCGTTCCGGGAATATAGCTTACCGGACGATCGCGGTGCACCGCATGGGTTGTTATACCGCTTCCCATATCAATACCCACTCCGACCGCTCCAAGATGTAAATTCGCGCGTCCCCCCGACTCTTTGGTGGGAATGCGGAGTTGCGCCATGACTGGGATCGAATTATAGATAATGATGCGAATGTCAGGAATTCCTCGAAAACTGTAGGTTTTAAAAAGTTTAAAGATTTTAATCCGTTCTTCAAAAAATGCCAGGTCTCGTTTGCTTCCCAGAGAAAATGTGCCATCGAGAATATCAAGGATATGATTCTGGATATCCGAAAGGCCGATGATGCTGCGATCCGCTTTAATCCATGCGGGCTCTTCTGTTCTTTTGCCAAATAGATGTGCGATGCGGGATTCTCTCCCAACCTCTCCATCTCTTTTTGCGAATACGACAATTATGCCTTGCCCGCCAAATCCCCTGTTTGGTTTAAGCGCGAACGAAGAAGGCAGGTTTTTCCATTCAAATTCAGCAAGTTCTTTCGCGGAAGCGATAACTCCCAAAGTTTTGGGGACCGGAATTCCTGCTTTCCTCAAGGATTTTTTTGTGAGAAGTTTATTATCGAGAACCGCAAGATTCTTCTTTGTCAGAGAGGGTTTGATGTATAAAAGATTGCGAGCGTCTATTCCAAGGATTCGGGAATGCAGCATAGGACTATTTAAATATGAGGTTTTTGAACCGCAGGTATTCCGAGAGCCGCAGTCCGGTCCATCGGCCGAGAGCAAGGTTTATGAAAAGAATAGAAATAATGACGAAAAGGGGATACGTAACAACAGCTCGTATGAGCCATTGCGAGGTTAAAAGGGAAAAGGTGAGGAGCGCCAGCGCCGTAACTTCAACGACGATGCCAAGCGTGCTTTTAAATCCGCGTTCATTGAGGAATGAAATAAATTGGTCTATGGAGAAAATGAGAATTATGATAGAGAAAGCGGCTTGGGGAAATGGAAGCGATTTTCCTCCCAATGGAGCAACAAGCGGGAGAAGGAAGAGGACGGCCAGTGTAATACCTGAAAGAATGATGGCGATTTTAGGGAGATAGAGAAGCCGTACGCGAGCGAGTAGTGAGCGAATGAGAAATCCTATAGCCAAGATGGCAAAAAAGATAATGAGACCCCGCGTAAGTCCGGTTGTTGCGAAGGCGAATCCAATAAGAAGGGGAGTTGTGATGCCCAATCCCTTTATGCCAATGAGGTGACGCGCGATAACAATGAGTGTTACTGCGATAGGAGTGATGAGTAACCAGATGAGAGCCTCGAGCGGGATTCCGTTTTGGACAAGGAATGTAGTAAATTGGGGCATAATAAGAAGGATGAAGTCTCTCGATCTCCCATAGGGGGAAATTACGAATTAAAATTTGAGTTATTTGCGCAGTACATAGCGACAGCTAATGCGTCTGCCGCGTCGTCCGGTTTTGGAATGTCGGTGAGTCGAAGAAGAATCTTGACCATTTTTTGTACCTGAATTTTATCGGCCTTGCCATACCCTGTGACTGCCTGCTTCACTTGAAGGGGGGTGCATTCTATTATTTTGACTCTTTTTGAGTGGAGAGTTTCAAGGATGACACCCCGTGCTTCGGCAACCGACAAAGCAGTTTTCATATTCTTTACGAAGAAGAGCTGTTCTACTCCTGCGAGCGTGGGCGTGTATTTTTCAAGAATTACGAGAAGCTCCTTTCGCAAAATATGAAGCCGTATTGCTTGGTCAACTCCGTAAGGTGTCTCGACGCACCCAAAGTGAATGCATGTAACTTCGCTTCCTTTTTTTTCGACAATTCCATACCCAGTTGTCGCGGTGCCGGGATCGATTCCGAGAATTTTCATGTTGCGCGAGCTGGTCTACAAGCAATTTTTGTTCTCGCAAGGGCGAAAAGCCCCGAGGGGGGGCCTCGCCCCTTTTCGGGGGGCGACCTTACAACCCCCCTATTACAAAAGATAGACTCCCCCTTGATGAACAAAAATTGCTTGTAGGCCAGCTCATTTAAGATTTGAGTATATCTCCTGCACGTCGTCATATTCGTCAAGCGCTTCGAAGAGTTTTTCAAGTTTTTCTCGTTTCGTCTCGTCAATTTCAACTGGATTTTTTGGCGTCCACCCCAGAGCCGCCGATTCTATTTGATGACTCTTCGCCTCAAGAGCTTGTTTCGTAAGATCAAGTTTCTCCGGCAGGGTATACACAAAAAGCAGATCATCGTTCCATTCAAGGTCTTCCGCGCCGGCATCAATTATGGCGAGTTCAAGTTTTTCTTTTTCTGCTTCAGTGGAAGGAGTTTTGAGGGTAAGAATTCCCGTGGGTTTGAACATCCATTTTACGCTTCCTTCGCTCGCAAGCTTTGCCTGGTGGCCGTGCAGTATTTTTTTTATCTCGGAGAGTGTGCGGTTTTTATTGTCCGTGATGCCTTCGACGAGAATGGCAATTCCTTCTGGTCCATAGATTTCAAGAAGTATTGTTTCGAGGGTTGCCCCCTCAAGTTCGCCCATGCCCTTCTTGATCGCGCGTTCGATATTGTCCTTTGGCATATTCGCCTTCTGCGCCGTTTCAATGGCAATGCGGAGCCGCGGATTCATCGCCGGGTCTCCTCCTTTTTCCCGGACGGTGACGGAAATGATTTTTCCAAGTTTACTAAAAGTTTTGCCGCGTTTCGCGTCTTCCGCCGCCTTTTTATGCTTTATTCCCGCCCAATGGCTGTGTCCTGACATATAGAGGCATAATGCCTTACTTTTGGCAAAAAATCAAGCACGAAACAAGGCTGATAGTCCGAGCAATTTTTATTCATCAAGGGGGAGTCTATCTTTTGTAATAGGGGGGTTGTAAGGTCGCCCCCTTGCGAGAACAAAAATTGCTCGGACTATCAGCCTTTTAAGCTTTTTTTGAGGAGAAAAATAAATAGGGCAGAGAGAAGGGCGAGAATAGAAGCAAGGACGGAGACCGATGCTATGTGTGTGGTTTTTGCGCTCGCTTCTTCGAGCGAAGCGGTCTGGCTGGAGGAATTTTCTTTCAGAGTCGTTGTGCTGAAAGATGTCGGCACATTTTGGTTCGGGCTTGCTTGATTATACTTTTTTACAACTTTTTTGAGCATTTCAGTATTTTGCTTTTCTGGCTTTGGTGTGGGGGTGAGAATTTGACTCTCTTGGGTTCCTTTTTTTTCTGCATTGCTCGGTGTGGTTTCCGTGGGAGTAGGAGTGGGCGTAAGAGATGGTTGTATTGAAGGATTGCTCGTTGGCTCTGGAGGTGGCGTTTGAGTTGACGTTGGTTCAGGTGTTGGGAAAGGAGTTGGGGCTTGGGTTGGGATCGGTGTTGGAGTTTGCTCTTGAATAGGAGAAGGCGCGGGTTTTGGAGATTCTGATCCAGTATTTTGTCTCCCGGGCGTTCCCCCGGGATTTACGCTCGTTGCCCAATTTGCCTGATTTGATCCGGAGCCCAAGCTTTCTAGTTTTCTCTCCATCGTCTGTTTTGTTGAATTGTCGCCCGCAAACCAAAAAGTCGCAGCGCCTGCTTCATCAATGATATTACCTTGAGCGTCAAGAAGGCGAAGATCCTCTCCGGTATTTACGAGAGCGTTATTTTTGTATGGATATACAATATCTGCCGTCATTCCGGCCACTTTTTCGTTTGCGCGCGAGAGGAGGAAGTATGCCCCAGCGGGAAGAACCCCCTTGAGCTCAATACGTGGCTGGGCATCTTTTGCCTCAAGAATCCAGCCGTTTAGGCTTATCGTGTCTTGCGTCGGGTTGTATAACTCAAGCCACTCATCATTCGCGGCTTGCTGGACAGTTTCTCCGGCGTCAGGAAGCGAGCCCATCCATGCGACTTCATTGATCAAAATATCGCCGGGGTTTGCCGCACGGGCATGAACTCCAAACAAGGCAAAGAAGAGAACAAAGAAGAATGTCTCTGTGAGAAACTTTATCATTTGGTTCTACGTTACCAGAAAACGGGAATGATTGTCTATAAGTTTCTTATGCGATACTATTCTGTTGCATTCTAGAGTATACAGAGGGTTACTTGTAACCCTCTTTTGCTTTTTCAAATATAGGACTTTCACGTTTGGCGACCTGCTTCGTTGCCGCCTGCGGTGCTCATCGCCGTACGATCAAAAGTACGGCTCTCTCCGCTCCTCGGCGGCGCCTCGCATCTCATCCAAACGCGAAAGTCCTAAAATAGCGAAACTTGTTCCTCCGGATCTACCGGCAGATTGATGCCAAGATGCTGATAGGCAAGTTTTGTCGCGACTCTTCCGCGCGGAGTTTTTTGGAGGAATCCAAGCTGGAGAAGATAGGGTTCATAGATTTCCTCTATTGTGTCTTCCTCTTCCGAAGTTGCGGCGGACAGAGTTTGGATGCCGACAGGGCCGCCGCCAAATTTGTGAATAAGCACTTCCAAAATCTTGCGATCAGCGGGTTCAAGGCCAAGCATATCAACTTCAAGCATGGTCATCGCACCTTGTGCGATTACTTCAGTGATTATTCCCTCGCCGCGGACTTGAGCGAAGTCTCTGGCGCGTTTTAAGAGCCTGTTTGCGACGCGGGGGGTTGAGCGGCTTGAGCGCGCAAGAATTTCGAGCGCTTTCTCATCGGTTTTGGTGTCAAGGATGCTTGCGGAACGGCGTAAAATTTTTTTGATGTCTTCAATTTCATAGAAGCCAACTCGAAATGTGGCTCCAAATCGGCTGCGGAGGGGAGAAGAGAGGAGACCTACGCGGGTAGTTGCCGCAATAAGCGTGAAAGGAGGAAGATCGAGTTGTATGGTGCGAGCGGAAGGCCCTTTTCCGATAATAATATCCAAGACTCTATCTTCCATCGCGGGATATAAGACCTCTTCAATTTGGCGATTCAAGCGGTGCGCTTCATCAATAAAAAGGATGTCGTGAGGCGTAAGATTCGTAAGAATCGCGGCAAGATCTCCTACCTTTTCGATAGCGGGGCCGGAAGTCACCTTTATGCCGCCGCCCATTTCGGAAGCAATAATATGGCACAGACTTGTTTTTCCAAGACCAGGCGGGCCATACAAAAGGATGTGCTCAAGAGTATCGCCTCTCTTTTTCGCGGCCTGGATGAAAATCTTGAGGGTTTCCTTGATGCGGTTCTGACCGATGTATTCATCCCATGTTTTTGGGCGCAGCGCGAGGTCAAGGGATCTATCCTCGTGTCTTTGCGCTGGAGTTGTGTGTGGGGTTGACATATCTTAAAGTATCTGCTATGATGACATGTTAAAAGCGGCAATAAGACTGTAGGCGGGGCCAGCCCAACTTTTCGGACTAATAATGTGAGTTTGAAGAGATTTAGACCGAAAAGTTGGGCTGGAAAGGAATACGGCTTAGTCATACGGACGAGAAGGCTTCGGCTTCCTCCCTCCTCGGCTCTATTCTCAATTCTTCATTCCCAAGCGAGAATTACCGCCTACAGTCTTATCGCCACTTTTTTTATTCTCCGGTTATTCGTTCTACCTCCTCTATTGTTGTAATGCCTTGAATGACTTTCAAGAACCCGTCCTGCTTGAGCGTGGTCATGCCTTTTGATTTCGTAAATTCCCGTATTTCGCTAATGGAAGGATTGGCAAGGATTAATTTTTGAAACTCGGGATTATTGACAAGTATTTCATAGATGCCGATTCTTCCTTTATAGCCAGAATTATTGCAGGTCGGGCAGCCCTGTGCCTCGGGGACTTGAAGGCTGGATTTCAGGGCGTTTTTTGCTACAAGCGTTTCCGGAAGAGAGGAGAGAACGTGAGACAGGATTGCCAGCTCCTCATCGGTAACTTTTCGTAAAGTTTTGCATGCCTCGCAAATTTTGCGGACAAGACGCTGGGCAATCGCAATGAGGAGCGCTGGTCCTACGGTCGTAAGATTCGCCCCGATATCAGCGAGTCTCGGGACTACGCCAGCGGTGTCATTGGCGTGAAGAGTCGAAAGCACAAGATGGCCGGTAAGGGATGCCTGAAGCGCTACGTCCGCGGTTTCAAGGTCTCGTATTTCTCCGACAAGAATGACGTCCGGGTCCTGCCGCACAATTGCGCGAAGCCCGGTTAAAAACGTATATCCTCGCTCGGGGACAACTTGTGTTTGGGATATGCCCTCAAGATGATATTCAATCGGATCCTCAACAGTTATGATTTTTATTTCTGGAGTTTGTAGCCTCCGCAAAAAAGCGTAGAGCGTCGTCGTCTTTCCAGAGCCGGTAGGCCCAGTGGTCAATATCATGCCATTCGGACTCATAATGTGTTTTTCGATCATGGCCAAAATATCGGGACGAATACCCAGCTCGCCAACAGAAAGAAGCGAGAGAGGATTCAAGACTCGCATGACAATATTTTCTCCGTATTCTCCCGGGAGTGTGGCGGTGCGTATCTGGAGGTCAAGGCTTTCAACTCTCACGGAAAATCTTCCGTCTTGGGCGATGGCATGGATATTGAGTTTCATCGCGGAAAGAAGTTTGATGCGGGAAAGGAGGAGTTTATAGGCGTGGAGATCGAGTGCGCCGACATCGTGCAGGAGCCCGTCAATGCGAAGACGGAGAGTGATGCGCGTGTTCCCCGGTTCGATATGAATATCCGAAGCATCAAGGCGAAGGGCGCTCGCGAGCAACAGTTCGAGAATCTCTGAAGTGTTTTTTTTCAAAATTATTTCGCGAAGCGCTTCCGGAAGATCGCTGAAGGTTTTGATTTTTTGCTGAAAGTTTTGGAGCGCTTCGGTTGAAACCTGCACTTCTCCGACGATTTTTTCATGGGGGGCGCGTTTTTCATATCCGGCCCATGCTTTTTCCATGCTGTGGGAAGAAACAACAACAAGAGATATGTCCGCAAATCGTTTCTCGAGGTCCTTGATGGTTTCTTTCGCGTAAGGGTTTTCCGGATCCTCCAAGGCAATCGTTATCTCGTCTCCTTTTTGGGAGATTACAGCGATACGGGCTTTGCGAGCCTCATATTCAGGAATGAGTTCCAGAGTTTTCTCATGGATCGGTTTCAACGCAAGATCGACGTATGGTAAATGAAAAGATTCCGCGGTTTTTTGCGCAGCATCTTCCTGCTCTTTGACGCGCAGGGCTTCGAGGTTACGTTCTTGAGTTTCCTGACCCTTGAATTTGATAGGCATTGTTTTTATTGTACATCAGATTCTTGAAGCTCACGAGAGATGCGTTCGACCACGCTCTCTTCTCGATTCCCCATGATTGCGGGGACGGAAATGAGGATAGTATTGCCGAGCTTCTTGCCCCCAAAAGATTTTTTAATTTTTTCCAATTGTTCCTCGCGCGGCGCGTGAAAAAGCGCGGCATATTCATTTTCTGCTTCCCAAAAAATCGCAAAAGATGCTTGCTGCGTAAAATTGTGCTTGAGTTCCGAAAGCACGGAGGGGACGAGCGCGTAAGTTCCTCCCGACTCCACAAAATCCTGATGAGCCAGTGTAAGCCATGCGAAATTGATATCCTTGCGAAAATTGAGTTTTGACATGGCGATGCCCCATAATTTCAGAAATTCGAATGATTTTGTTTTGAGGAGGTATTTGATAATAGTTTCGCGGTCGGCTTTACGTGTCATGAGATACGCGGCTTCGCAGAGTGTGTTTGGTTTTGTGCGGGAATTTTGAAAATTATGGGTTTGCGCGATGATCCCGCACAGCAGCGAAGTCGCGACGTCTTTACTGATAAGATTTTCGTTCCATTTTCGGAGGAAGCTGGAAAGAATTTCAGAACAAGAGGAAAGGGTCGGCTCGATGATATTGACTTGTCCGTATCGCTCGTTCGCGGAGTTGCGGTCGATATTTATGAGCAGTGTTTCAAAGAAAAATGAGGCATTGCGCTCAAACTCTTCGCCGAGCGATTTAAGGTCCGAAATTCCTATGGTTATGATGAGGTCGTAAGTGAATTTTGATAAGCTTATATGAAGATCTTCTGCTTCAAGATGCGTGCCCGACTCTGGAGTTATATGGATATTGAGATGAGGGGATGTTGTGCTGTATCCAATTTTTTTTATTGGTTTTTGAGCAACATCGAGAGAAATCGTGAGATCTTGAGAGCCGTTGATAGATTTTTTAAATTCATAACGCTTCGGCAAAAAAGAGAAGTGTTCGGGCATGGGGGATTCTGCGTAGAGAGAAATTTCTTTTTTTGTGTCGCCAAGGACGTGTGCGATTGCAAGCGCGGAAGGATAGGTGTCTTCCATTTCCCGTTCGCCCGCGATAATCAAAACACTCTTGCTGTTTCCCGCGTGCGTATACGCTTGTTGGTATTCATCGAGAGCCATGAACGAGGGAGGACTTTTTAAAAAATAAAAATGGATAATCTACACAATGTACCCTCTTTCATTTTTTGAGTCAATGAATGCGTACATACACGATTGCGTTTCATGGATAAAGGCGTAGTATAATACAAGGATGAAGCGAGATTTTATCGTAAAAAGCGAAGAGGAGATGATGGAGCGCGCGAAAGTGTTTCTCAAAGAGGCACTTCTCGACGCCGAGGCAGAAAAGTCGCTCATTTTTTGTCTGACAGGCGAGCTTGGGGCAGGGAAAACCTATTTTACAAAAGGGCTTGCAAGCGCGCTTGGAATCACTGACATAAGAAGCCCCACGTTTGTGTTGATGAAAAAGTTTGTAATAAAAAACAACGGAACGCTCGGCAAAAAGTATTTTTACCACATCGACTGCTACAGGGTGCAGGCCCTCGCAGACGCAAAGCACATTGGCCTCGATAAGATGCTGGAAGATTCCCGCGCAATCTTCGCGATTGAGTGGGCGGAACGCATTCAAGCAGTTATTCCAAGGCCGTACTGGAAAGTAAAATTTCGAT
>JACOUK010000069.1 GCA_016177905.1 Candidatus Spechtiibacteriota bacterium
CCGCCTAAATTTTCTATGAAATCATTGCAATAGCGTGAGCGCAATAGTATATAATTTATTACATGCACCATACCAGCACAAAGGAAATTTTGGCGGGTCATGGGCAATAATGGCATGAATTGCGAATTTTGCAGAAGCCAAAAAAATATAAACTGGAAAGACGAAGTAACACTCCGGAACTTTTTGTCAGAACAGGCAAAAATTCTTCCGCGCAAAAAAACGCGCCTCTGCGCGAAGCATCAGCGTCACATCGCAAAAACTATAAAGAGATCGCGAATCATGGGCGTGCTTCCATTCGTCGCGCGATAATTCTTTCTATGCCTCTCTTGCCTTTTGCTTCACCGCGTCCGCGACCGCGCTTACAATCTTGGGATTCTCTTTTAGGAATTTTCTTGCGGCCTCCATTCCCTGCCCGAGCTTCATATCGCCATAGTTATACCATGCTCCTTGACGGTTAAGAACGGCGTATTTTACGCCGCAATTGATGAGGTCCGCGAGATACGAAATTCCTTCGTTGTACATAATATCAAATTCTGCCATCCGAAACGGCGCCCCTACTTTATTTTTTACCACCTTTGCCCTCACTCTATTGCCCACGATTTGATCCCCGGCTTTGATCTGTGCTACTCTGCGCAAATCGATGCGGACAGACGAATAGAATTTAAGCGCCTTGCCTCCAGGTGTAGTTTCTGGATTTCCGAACATTACTCCGATTTGCATACGCAGCTGATTGATAAATAAAACGGTAGTGTCCGCGTTATGGGAAATCGCGGTAAGTTTTCGAAGCGCTTGCGACATGAGGCGCGCTTGGAGCCCCATGTGCACATCCCCCATCTCTCCCTCAATCTCCGCTCGGGGA
Source organism: Candidatus Spechtiibacteriota bacterium (assembly GCA_016177905.1). Lineage (GTDB taxonomy): Bacteria > Patescibacteriota > Minisyncoccia > Spechtbacterales > HO2-43-30 > JACOUK01. The sequence continues at coordinate 860 of JACOUK010000069.1, forward strand.
GTAAGCGCGGCAACGGAATCAACAACAATGATGTCTACTTTTCCGGAACGCACGAGCGCTTCCACAATATCAAGCGCTTGCTCTCCCGTATCTGGCTGTGAAATCAATAATTCCTTTGTGTTAAGGCCTATGCGACCCGCGTATTCGGGGTCGAGGGCGTGTTCCGCATCCACAAAGGCTGCTATCCCGCCCATTTTTTGAGCCTCTGCTGCGATGTGAAGCGCGAGGGTAGTCTTCCCAGAGCTTTCCGGCCCGAATACCTCTATAATTCTCCCCCGCGGCACGCCTCCTACGCCAAGCGCTATATCAAGCGAAGGCGACCCTGTCGGAATCGCGGAAACATCCACCCTCTTTGCGTCTCCAAGACGCATAATAGAACCCTCGCCAAAACGCTTGCGGATGTCGCTTAGAGTAATTTCGAGCTCGTTTGTTTTCTCGGCTGTTTTTTGTTTCACCATGTTTTTAGAGTATTGCATTATTGCTTTCTTGCGGATTTGAGGGCACTCTAATTCTTAATATACACCGCTCTCCTGACCACCTCTGCCTTTCTCCCAAACCTATTTTTTGCCTGAAGCATAAGAAGATTCATTCCCTCCGCCAATTTCACTTCTTTCTCGAATGCGCCAGTCTTTGCAATATACAATTTCTCTCCGTTCAGTGTCAATAACGAAGTAAACACTGCTCTCCCGTAAATATCGAGACTATCAGAATGTAACACCGAGTTTTGTGCCAAAGGAGCGGTGAGAATTATTTTCGGCGTAAAAAAAAACGGAATAAATCGTATGAAAAGAAAACTCGCCGTGACGAGAAAGAACAGCGCCACGGCAAAATTCACCACATGGTCCTGTGTCACAGAAAAAGAGTGAGATTTCATAGCGCGTGATACCCGTCGTCCTCCGCTCTTTCTTCGCTCCCTACATACACATCTCGCGGCTTTGCTCCCTCTCCCGGCCCAATGACCTCGCGTTCCTCAAGCATATCCATGAGCCGAGCCGCGCGCGCATACCCCACCCGGAGCCTCCTTTGAAGAAGCGACGAGGAAGCTTTTTGGGCCTGAATAACAAGTTTTTTTGCCTCTTCGTAAAGCTCATCATCCGTCTCTCCTTCCATATCTTCAAAATCAACCGGCAATCTCTCATCCCATAAAGCCGCTTGATCGCGCCCGCCTGCTTGGCCAACAGGCCCTGCCATCGCACTTACTTCCTCTGTTCCATTCATCTGACCTGGGTGGAGTCTCTGATCCTCTTCGCGCAGGTAATCCGCCACGCGGCGTATTTCCTTTTCTGTGACAAAAGCTCCCTGCACCCGTCTTGGCTTTGAAGCATCGCCCGCAAGATAGAGCATATCGCCATTTCCCAAAAGCTTCTCCGCGCCGGCCATATCGAGCACTGTGCGCGAATCCACTTGCGAGGCGACCTGAAACGCGATACGCGAAGTAATATTTGCCTTGATAAGTCCGGTGATTACTTCCACAGATGGCCGCTGGGTCGCAAGGACCAGATGAATTCCCACTGCTCGCGCCATCTGGGCAAGGCGCACCACAAGCATCTCCATCTCCTTCCCGCGAGCAGCCATCAAATCCGCGAGTTCATCAATGACGATCACGATATAGGGAAGCGGACCTTGCTCTTCAATATTTTTTTTACTGGAATTAAAACTTGCAATATCCCGCGCTTTTGCTTGAGAGAGAACTTCAAACCTTCTCTCCATTTCTGAAACAGCCCACTTCAGCGCATGTATTGCCTTTTGCGTATCCACGACAACGGGCGCCAAAAGATGAGGAATATCGGAATACACTTGAAATTCTACGCGCTTCGGGTCAATGAGCATAAACTTTACCATTGCGGGGGAATTTTGAAACAGAAGACTCAAAATTACGGTATTCAGGCAAATTGTCTTTCCTGACCCTGTGGAACCCGCGATCAGAAGATGCGGCATCTTCGCTATACTCGCAAATACTCCGGAGCCGGAAACATCCCGCCCGAGCATAAGTGTCAAATTATTGGAA
>JACOUK010000070.1 GCA_016177905.1 Candidatus Spechtiibacteriota bacterium
TTTTTAAGCCAAAAGTTTTATACTTTGAATATGAAAACGTGTGCTTTTATTGATGCTTCAAATCTTTTTTATGGGGGCGAGAAAAGTCTTGGTTGGAAAATAGATTACAGGAAACTCTTGGAGTACCTGAAAGCGAAATACGGCGTTAGCCACGCTTTCTACTTTGGTGGTGTTGAAATACATAATTTTGAATATGATTATCAAAAAAATGAGACTGTTCCGCTCAACGAACTTGAAAAGCATCTCGAAACCTTGATTAGTAATGAGGGAGCAAGGCTAAATGAAGCAGAACTGCTCCTTATCGGCAGACATTTACAAAGAGTCCGTTTTTACCAACGTCTTGATAGTTTCGGCTACAAATTATATCTGAAACCAGTAAAACTATACGATCAAGAAGATGGCACAACTAAAAGAAAGGCGAATTGCGATGTGGATATGGCCTTTCATCTTATGAAAGAGAAAGATAATTTTAATAAAGTTATTATATTATCGGGCGACGGCGACTTTTTGCTTATTCTTAAATACCTAAAAAAGCAAAATAAAGAAGTTGTTATTCTTGCCAGAGGACCAAGAACCGCCAAAGAGATTAAGCAATTTGCTGGTAGCAACTTCAGGGATTTTGAGTATCTTGAGACAAAAATCTCTTATACGGAACGGAAATAAACGAAAGGCACCCACGAAGGATGCCTTTCACGTTTAGTATCTCCATTATAGCAAGCTGGTTTTTGTTGTCAATATCCTGTAAACCCTCTCGCATCGCGCCTTTCCCGGCGTTCTCATACGCGCGCGGCCGCGCAAAAGCATGGAAAGAACGGGTGTGCCCGATCATTAGGCAGGGCGAACCCTCTGTAATTTAACCCTAGCCGCAAAACGGCATATCCGCACCGGCCCGATTATAATCGGGCCGGTATTTCATTTGCTCAAAATAATCGGGGTCTGACCCCGATTATTTTATTTTTAAATAAAAAAACCCCACTATGGGGAAGAGCAAAGTTTCCTTCGAGGGCGTCGATGTCGATTTGGAAGATTCTCCGAGGACGTCCAATGCCCTCGATCATTGTGATTTATAAACGGGCGGCACGATAGCCTCTGCTCGTTTTGTTCCAAAGGCTCGGCGCCCTCGGAGAAGACGCTCTTCACCCCCGCCCGCTTCGCAGCGAGGCGAGCAGTTGCGGGGGATTTGTATTTTGCCAGCTATTGGGCTATTCCTTTTTCTGCTATAGCCAGCAAAAACGTACAAATCAATGTACTACTCATAGCATAGCCCTTGTGAAAAAACTTGTCAAGCACAAATGAGTGGATAAACTGGGGACAAAACTAACAGGGTTCGACCCCGTTAGTTTTGTTTAAAACCGAGTCTTCCCAAGTGTTGTTCGTAAAGAACCATTGCCTCTTGGCTCGCGGGCCGCGGATGATGGAAAACAAGCGCTTCATCGTCAAAAATGACTGCCCCGGGCGCAACGCCCATGGACTCCATATTGCGCCGTATTCTTTGCGCTTGAACTTTCCTGCATAGAAATTCTAAAAATCTTCCGGATATTCTAAAGACAACGAATTCAAAAAAGCAACGTATCGCCAAAAAGAATAGCGGGATATCCTCTTTGACACTCCGAAAATCCGTGGGGGAGTAGCGCTCATGATAAAAATAGGACGCCACACGCTTATTGTTTTGATTCAGGAATCTCTCACTCACTCCATACTTACTCCATACGGGCAGGAATGTTGCGCAAATATGAGCGGAAAAAAGGGTTTGAGGCCGGAGAATCAGGCTTGAATCGCTTACATAATGGTTCAGGCATATTCGATCCCTGACACAGCTGCCGTGCCGCCTATAGCCAAAAATCTGCATGAAAAAACTCACAAAAATTCTCGCAGCCCAGATGTGCCCGTGTTTTGTCACAATCAAAACATCTATATCGCTTTCCTTGTTCGTCATATGAAGAGCGAGAGATCCTGTGATCCCAACCATACGAACAAACGGCAAAAATGAGATGAGCCGTATCATGCGCCTTGCGATGCGCCATTTCGCGATCCCTGTTTTCCCGATCTGTACGCGTTTTCTATATCCGCCCACATTCTCTTTTAAAAAGTAAAATCCCCGGGAAGCGCTTATATATTCGGATTTTATATCACTTAATTTTTTGAAAAACGAACCAAAAGAAACAGGAACTGCCGCTCCGACTTCCGGCCGCAGGAGGCGCCTGTAGAGTTCGAGAGCGGTAAGGGGAGTGTGCCCTAGGGCATCATAGAAAGCCAAGGTTTTGATAATTGCTCTATTTTCCGGCTTCATTTTCCAGAATTCGATCGAGAGCGGTTCTTGCCGCGTCTTTTGATGTCGCGATAATAAGCGTTCCATCTGTCAAAATCCAATCAAAAGACATGGTAGAAATTGGAAGATTAATATAACGCGTCTCAAAATCTCTGTACTTCCCAGTCTTAAACACCGTTTCTTCCCCTTTTTGAGGGAGCGCGAGCAGAAGAGGCCGCAAATCATCCGCCATTGTTTTTTCCCATTCTTGCATGAGCTGCCTAACATCGGAACCTGTCTCGGCTTGCGGTATTTTCATAATAAGCCCTATCCTTGGGCCGTAACAGAGATTATCCGTGATTCCTGCCGCAAGACATTCAGCTTTTGCGCTGTCGGGCTCGGCATAGAGAAAAAGATTATACTCCTTTGTATCGCGGATTTGCGCCGGCGCGTCGATCCTTAACGCTTGGAATAACTCATCGAGCGTAACATCCCGAATTTGTTTCTCTGTTTTAAGTCGGATCGGTATATAAAGAACAGAAGAACTTACGGGAAATTGCGTATCTTCCAAAGAATTGATCTTTGCTTTCATAGAGTCATACACAAGCTCGCTCACTTCAAGTATTCTTACATCTTCATACCGCACAAGAGCTCGCGACATAGGCTCTTCAACGAAAGGAGGGGATGCGGGCGGTGGGGGAGGGGAAGGCTTTTCCACGAAAAATTTAAGATATGCTCCGCCAGCGATCGCGACGAAAATAATACTTAAAACGCCGGCAGTAAATGCGAATTTAAACGCACTGATTGTTTTGTGTTTTGGCGCTTTGACCTCAAAAACTGCTTCCCTCTTTTCGCGAGGAACCGAAGGAGCAACAACAGAGGGTCCTGCCTCGCGGCAAGTATCTCTTCTGGAGTTTCGCGAGCAGATTCCTTTTGAGCTTCCTTAGAAAAAACTGGAACAGATGGTCTGCTCAACGGCTCCGATTTTGCCATCGGCCTTGCCTGTTTGCCCGCCTCCCCGATTGGAAGATTGGGGGGAGGAGTAACGAGAGGTTGAGGACTAGGACGAATATCCCCAAGCGTCTTTTTGGGGAGTCCGCCCTCCTTACCGGCGGGCAGGCCTTCAAGCCTTTTTTTCGCTTCCGCCAAGATTTCTGATAATTTTCGTTCTTCTTTTTTTACTTCTTTTACTTCCTCTACTGCCGCCCTTTCTACCGGCCTTACGGGAGGCGCGGGAGGTTGTCTTCTCTCTGAAGGAAAAACCTGCCTGCCGGTAGGCATGGCTTGAGGCAATGCTTTGGGAGATGGAGATTGCGGAGGGACCTGCCTGCCGGTAGGCAGGATAGGCATGGCCTGCGAAGCGCGAGCGCGTTCAAGATCCCCTGCCATTGTTCGAATTTTTGATGTATTCCCCTCCATAAAAATTTGAACTACTCTCTTCGCCCGCTACTCGCCGTCAGTTTTGCGGCTTTTACTGAAAGCGCCACTTTCCCCTGCTCGTCTATTCGTATTACTTTCACGCGCAGAAGATCCCCTACTTTTACCGTATCCCCCGCATTTTTCACGTATGTGCTAGAAAGCTCTGAAACGTGGACAAGGCCGTCTTGCTTCGGCGTAATTTCCACAAAAGCTCCGAAATCCGCGACCTTCGTGACTTTTCCCATGAATACCTCTCCCACTCTTACTTCTCGCGTGATGCTCTTGATCCATGCTACCGCTTTATTCGCGGCCTCCTCGCTCCCGGATTCTGCCGCAACATACACCTTTCCATCGTCTTCGATATCAATGCTTAATACTCCTGTTTCATCTATAATTTCGTTGATAACCTTGCCGCCGGGACCAATCACGTCCCGAATTTTATCCGGATTTATTTGAATCACCATAATTCTTGGCGCGTATGGAGAAAGGCTCTCTCGCGGTTCCGCAATTGCCTTTTTCATATATCCAAGAATCTCGTGACGCGCTTTTTTTGCCTGCTCAAACGTATCTTTCAGCATCGTAAGCGTCACCCCTTCTATTTTTACATCCATCTGTATTGCTGTCACTCCCGTATCGGTGCCCGCCACCTTAAAATCCATATCTCCATGATGGTCTTCCGGACCCTGAATGTCGGTAAGAACTTTATATTCTCCGTTTTTCCCCGTCATAAGACCCATCGCAATGCCGGCAACCGATTTTCTTAAAGGCACGCCGGCATCCATCATCGCCATAGCCCCTCCGCACACAGAAGCCATGGACGAAGAGCCGTTTGAAGAAAGAATTTCCGAAACAAGCCGTATCGCGTAAGGAAATTCGTCTTTCGTTGGAACGAGCGTTCCCAAAGCCTTCTCCGCAAGCGCGCCATGGCCTATTTCCCGCCTTCCCGGACCTCTCATTGGCATAACTTCCCCCACCGAAAATGATGGAAAATTGTAATGGAGCATAAACCGCTTTTTCTCCTCCCCTTTCATTTCATCAATAATTTGTTCCATTCCGGGAGCGCCGAGAGTCACGGTCACAAGCGCGTGAGTGTTGCCCCGCATAAACAAACTTGAGCCATGAGTCCGTGGAAGTACCCCCGCCCGACAATCAATATCGCGCAATTCGTCGAGCTTCCTGCCATCTACTCTCCTCCCCTTTTCAATGATGTTTGCATGAACAATTTCATTTACCTTTTCTTCAAAGTGGTCCAGTCCCAAAAGTATCGCGCTTTGATCGGTTTCTTTGTATCTCTCTTCGAGAGACGCCTTAAGCTCTTCTTTAAGCTTGCCGACTGCGTCCACACGATCCTTTTTCGCTTCCTGAAACAGCGCTGTCTCCAAGCGATCACCTTTTAAAAACTCGTCCACCTCTTTTGCGAGCGCCTCACTCACTGAAAAGAGTTGGGCTTCACTTTTTACAACTTTATTTTCGTCCGCGATTTTTTCCTGGAATTCAACTATTTTTTGAATGTATTTTTTCGCAAACTCAAGGGCGGTCAGTATCTCTTCTTCGAGAACCTCTTTGGCGCCCGCCTCAATCATATTAATCCTGTCTTTCGTCCCCGCGACGGTGATGAGATAATCGCTCCGCTCTTCTTCTTCAATAATCGGGTTCAGCACAAACTCCCCGTCAATTTTACCAACTTTCACTATGCCTATCGGCCCATTCCACGGGATGGGAGAAACAGAAAGGCTCAAAGATCCGGCAAGAAGCGCGGGGAGATCGGGATCGTTCTTTTTGTCAAACGAGAGCGCGGTAAGCACCACCTGCACATCGTTCCTTGTGCGCATATCAAACCGCGGACGAATCGCGCGATCTACCATTCTTCCCGTGAGAGTCGCTTCATCAGAGGGCCTCCCCTCGCGCTTCACAAACCGGGATCCTTTAATCTTTCCGGACGCGTAAAATTTTTCTTGATAGTCAACGAGGAGCGGGAAAAAATTTACGTCTTCGCGAGGCGACTTCCCCATCGTCGCGGTCCCAAAGACGACCGTTTCTCCATATTGAACAAGCACAGACCCATGTGCCTGATCCGCCCAGTTGTTGAGAGTAACCAAAAGATTCCTCCCGCCCCAATCCATACTGTAGCTTTTTGACTGTTCCATAGAAATCGCTCGCGTGTATCGGATTACGCCGCGGGAGCTTCCGAGTCGCCTTCCTCGTTTGTTAATTTTGATTCGCCAACCTCTGCATCCTGACTTTGCCTCACACGGCCCGAGCCTTTTAGCAAATAGGTATCGGGCTCTTCTGAAAGATCTACAAAATCTTCCGCAGCTTCCCGAAGTCTGCTCGAAGCGCTCTTTCCAAAAGCGATAACTTCCGTCTGTTTCCCTTGGTTTTTGAGATATTCAACCAGAGGCACAAAATCCCCATCGCCGCTCACAATCACAATAACTTCCACGGAATTCGCGAGCCTCACCGCGTCTATAGCCATTCCCACATCCCAATCCGCCTTTTTCATACCGCCATAAAATATCTGGAGATCTTTCTCCCGAGTTTCTATGCCCAAACGCGTAAGCGCTTCAAAAAAATGCTTTTCTTCGCCTGATTCCGTGCGCACCACATACGCGAACGCCCGTATAAGCTGGCGCCCGGCAACTGCCGCCCGCAAAATCTCCCGAAAATTCACCCGCCGATTGTAGAG
>JACOUK010000025.1 GCA_016177905.1 Candidatus Spechtiibacteriota bacterium
CAAGGAGCATAGGGCGAATGAAAGATTACAAACCGCTTGAGGAGGTGCTTTAACATGGAGCTTGAAGACGCAAGAGAAATCGCAAAGTACGTGGTTCCGAGAATGCTGTTTAAGCTGCCGCAGGATATAAAGGTTCAGCTTGTCAGCCCCGGAGAAAACGAAGATAGTCTGCTTTTCCGACTCGTAGAAAAAGCCGCCGCGGATATTCAATGGAAAGCAGTAGAGCTAGAAAACCAAAAACGCAAAAAATACATTTAAGGAAGGTGGCGATGTCAAACAATACTAGTTTCCCCGATCCCGCGGAATTTGGAGTTTGGCCCGGTAGAGGATTTTTGCCCACGCATGATCCTTTGGAAAGATTGGCTGAATGCTGGCCCATAACCGCTATTGCGCCAAACCTGCCGGCTCTTCTTCACGCGGGAAAGTTACGCGAAGAAGCGGATAAGCTTCCGGTCGTTGATCTTTCAGAGTTCAAAAGCGAAATCGAGCTTGAGTGCGCCATGCGAAGCTATTCGTTTACCGCAAGCGCGTATGTGTACGCGATCGGGGAGGAGACGGCAAGCCGCATTCCGGCAGGCGTGGCGGTACCGCTTCACTACTTGGCAAAACGCTTAGGCCGCCAGCCCATACTATCCTACAACTCCTATGGCCCCCAAAACTGGCGGCGAATTGACGAGCATGGGCCCATAGTGATTGAAAACCTACAAGTCATACAAAATTTCCTAGGTGGCAAAGATGAAGACGGGTTTATATTGGATCATGTTGAAATAGAAGCAGAGGCAGGACCCGCCCTATGGCACGCTCCCGAAATCCAAAAAATGGCATACCTAAACAATCCGGAAGGATTGTATCAGTACCTTCAGCGAGTATCCGAATCTCTTGAAAGAATGGTCGCGACCCTTGCGCGAATGCCTGACCTTTGCGACCCAGATATATACTATCTCCACGTGCGGCCGTATCTCCATGCATTCAAGGGGGTGGTATATGAGGGCGTAGAGGAATACGGCGGTAAACCGCAAAGCTTCATTGGAGAAACCGGGGCGCAAAGCGCCATAGTCCCCTGCCTTTACGCGATATTAGGAATAGAACACGCAGACGATCCGCTCCTAAAGTACCTCGCTGAAATGAGAAAATATATGCCCACTCGCCACAGGCGATTCATAGCGGCGATCGAGGAAAACAAACCCCTGGTGCGCGAATGGGTGCTGCGCAATAAAACATCAAATCCAGACTGCGCTGTCGCCTACGACAAATGCATATTCCTCCTCTGGAAGTTCCTAAAAATGCATTTGGGATACGCCGATAGGTACATACACCAACAAACCCAAACGAGCTCAAGCAACCCAACTTCTCGCGGAACCGGCGACACGCCCTTTATGGAATACCTAGATAAGCATGTGAAAGAAACTCTGGCTCATATGACTTTGTAAAACAAATCCCCGAAGTACATCGGGGATTTTAATTACTTAGTTACCGAAGTACTCAATTACCAAGTCGAAACACTCTCTTCGCATTTTCCGTCGTCTGCCGCGCGACTTCGTCAAAAGAAATTTGCTTTATTTCCGCTACGCGCTCGGCGACGTGTTTTACGAAACGAGGTTCGTTACGGCCCTCCTTCGCCGCTCCGCCGCTGAAGCTATGGAGCGCAAGCGGCAAGGCTCCGGCGGGCAAAGGCGGAGTTAAATACGGCGAGTCTGTTTCCAGTAAGATTCTTTCCAGCGGAGTTGCTTTAATCACATCTTCAAGATTCATCTTGAAGATAATGCCGTTATAGCCAATAAACCAGCCGAGTTCCAAAAATGACTTCAGTTGACTTTTATTTCCCGTATAGCAATGCACAACTCCGGGAGGGGTGAGTGCGCGCGTAATTCCATGATTCGCAATAATAGAAAACAGATCATCGTGCGCTTTTCGGCAGTGCACAATCACTGGATTTTTGTAGTCCAGCGCCAAGTCAAGCTGACTGATTAGTGTGTCAATTTGCAATTTTTTGTACTGTTCCTTCTTGCTTGGATCCTCCGGCAGGCGCCAATAATCAAGGCCGACTTCACCTATCGCGACAATTTTATCGCTCGACTTCAGTAAAGATTCATATTGTGCGCGCGCAAACTTTTCTTTCCTTGTATGAAATTTTATCTGCCCTTCGACTTCGCTCTCATCAACTTGAATATCTTCAAGGTGAATCGGGTGCAGTCCTATTGCCGCGCGAATATACGGATGATCCCATCGCTCGGCGTACTCAACGGCGCGCCGCGAAGTGTCAATCTGCGAGCCCGGCATAACAATGCCGACGCCGTTATCAAGCGCGCGCTGAATAACCGCGCCCCCGTCGTCCTTGAACGCGTTAAAATTCACATGGCCGTGGGTGTCTATAAATTGCGGAGTAAATTCCGGCATACAATTTTATTTCTTTTTTACTATACTGTTAAAAATATCTAATACCCGCAGCTTTTTTGCCCACTTTTTTATGTATGCCATATCGAGCTTATCGCCGGAAATTTTTAAAACAGATTCAATATCTTCAAGCTGGCGCGTGGATTCGCCTATTGTATACCAGTGCAATTTGCTCAAAATCAAATCTTCGGGGGAAATGAAATAAACAGTTTTGCCGAGTATTTTCTTTGGTTTCCTTCGGAACATTTTACCTCTCTCAAACTCGCTATTTTTCGATACAAAAAAATCAACCTTAACTCCCGTATTGCTGTCAATAAAGTTGAATTCTCCGCCACTAAAAAGCGCGCTCTTCATATCGCGTGCTTCAATGTAGCCAGCCTCACCAAGCGCTCTTAGCCCCTTTTCTAAATTATCAATATCTTCATACTTAAGCTCGATGACAATATCAATGTCAGCAGTAAATCTGGGTCGCCCCCACACAAAAATTGCCATGCCGCCCGTAACAAGGTACGGGATTTTAAGAGAATCAAGAACTTCTGTGACTTTTATGAGCAGGTATCGGGGATCTATTTTTTGCATAGTTGATTTTATCTGAATCAAATTCCTTGGCTAAAAGCCAAAGTTGCGCTCCGATCTCCATTTTCCTATCCGCCGACATTTTCCGGAAAATATTATCCTGCCTGTCCTGTGCAGTTTTATTTTTGTACTTTCGCGATGAGGCCATAAATTTAGTTTACTATTAGTTCTGTACTTTTACCATAGCACACACATTGAAATTTTTATGACTATATGCTATAAGCAAATTACGGATACGGGTTCTGAAAAATTAAAACTGCGAAGAAGCAGACGAGGAGGAGAGTCATGATCACGATAAGTTTGGCGGCATTGATAGCAGGAATAGTAGCGGCAAAACTTAATTTTTCCGACCAGAAAAGGAAGGTGAAAAAGTACGGGGAGACACGCCTTAATGCGCTGCGGGTGGTAAATATTATCATGCCCAGCGTGTGTTCCTGTATAATAGCGGGGATGGTCGGTTATCTTACGAGCTCTGTACTCCCTGCTCCGCCTCGCCCAGTCGAGGAAAGAGTTGTGGTGGAATCCTTGCTCCCGTTCCAGAAAGATAACGAAACTGATCCTACTTTCTACTCGATTCGAATTTCTGGAGATTTCTTCGTTCGTTATGATGATGGATCCGGACGTGTAGTGACTGCGCGTTGTTGCAATAATATAACGCCCAAGATCGTAGAAATCAAAGACACGGAAGACAATCACGCATCAATCAAGAGATATCACAGCCCCGCGTACTTTGGTTGGTTTTCTTTCCGTTCTAGCCGCACGTGGTATGAAATCCGCGTGCCGAGCCGAGTCCCCGAGCAGAGCATCCCTCTTGAGATACTCCGCTAACGAGTAACGCCACAAAAAAAATCACCGGCCATATGCAAATGGCCGGTTTTATTTTTCGCGCGATATGCCTCATATCATCGGAAAAAGCGACTTCCCCCTCTCAAGCCTGAAACGCCAAGAATTTTTATCTTCCACCGAAACTCCCAACTGCCGTGCGACTTCCGCGGAAGTCTCGGGCAAAAACGGCTCTAAAAGCAAAGCGATATTTGCCAAAACGGCGCATAACTCGGCGATATGAGATTTAAACTTTTCCGGATCTTTCTCGGGCAGTTCCCAAAGTTTTGAGCTGTCCACAAATTTATCGCCGTAAGAAATCAACCGCCATATCGCCTCAAGCGCTTCGTTGAATCGAAAATTCTCCATCGCCTGATGATAATCTTTTTCTGCCCGTCCAATCGCTTTTTTTGTTTCGGCGCTTTCGTACGAAAAAAATTCATTTTCTATATGCCGCGCTCCGAGATTTACAACTCTCGCGGTAAAATTACCCACACCTCTCGCCAAGTCCGCGCGATAGCGCTCCTCAAATTTTTCCTCTGTAAAATCTCCGTCATTAGTCGGAGGGATTTCCCGAAGTAGATAATAACGCACCGCATCGCACCCATACTTCTCGATAAGCGAAAATGGGTCAATGACATTTCCAATGGATTTCGACATCTTCTCGCCTCCGATATTGATAAACCCGTGAACGAATAAAATCTTCGGGAGCGGAAGCTCCGCGGATAGAAGCATCGCGGGCCAGATTGCGGCGTGAAATCGCAAAATATCTTTCCCGATAACTTGAATATCTGCCGGCCAGTACTTCTTAAACTTTAATACATCAGACGATCCATAGCCGATCGCGGAAATATAATTTACGAGGGCGTCGCACCAGACGTACACAGTCTGTGAAGGATCATCGGGCACCGGAATGCCCCACTTCAAATCCTTGCTTGGACGGGAAAAACTTATATCATCCAAGCCCTCGCGCAGAAGATGCAAAATTTCATTCTGCGCCGCTTCCCCGACTACTCTCACTTCCCCACTCTCAATCTTTCCTTGTATAACTTTTGTATACTTTGAAAGCCGGAAAAAATAATTCTCTTCTTCGATAACTTCCGGCTCTTTTTTGTGAAGCTCGCATTTTCCGTCTTTCAAATCTTTCTTTGTGATAAAAGCTTCGTGCCCCACGCAGTAAAGTCCTTTGTACTTTTTTCTGTAAATGTCGCCGCTCTTTTCAAGAGCCTTCCACATCGCAAAAACACCCGGCCAATGGACTTTCTTATCGGTCGTACGGATAAAATAATCGTTTGAGATATTGAAAGCTTTTATAAGCTCTTGAAAACGCGCGGTGTTTTTTGCGACAAAGTCTGAAACCTCAATCCCGGCTACAGCCGCGGCTCGCGCGTTTTTCACTCCATGCTCGTCGGTGCCGGCCAAAAAAAACACATCGTCTCCGAGCGCTCTATGATACCGCGCCAAAACATCCGCCTGTACCTTCTCGAAAGCGTGCCCGATGTGCGGAGGGCCGTTTACGTAATCAATGGCGGTGGTAATATAGAATTTCTTCGGCATGTTTCTATGGTATAATATGCGCGTACATTATGCTACTTGGTCCTCATTTCCTAGTCGGCGCGGCAATCGCGTCAAACTTCCAAAATCCTCTCGCCGGATTTGTCATCGCATTTTTATCCCATTTTTTTCTTGATCGAATCCCGCACTGGGAATACTCAATTGAACCCCTCAAGGAAATCAAAACAAAAGGCATGGGCTATGCGATGCCCATCCTGCGGAGAGTCGCTCTTGATGTCTTATTGGGTTTCATTGTGCTCATCATTGCCTCAATACTAGCGAGACGAGACATCTCATTTATCCAAGCGGCTGTGGGAGGTTTTTTTGGAATACTGCCAGACGGCCTAAGTATGCTCCTTTTTCTCAAGCGCGGTAAAGGAATTTTCGCCTCGTTGCTCAAGATCTTCTATCTTTTCCATCAGAAAGCGCATTATGACAAAAAAGCAAACCCGCCCATGCGAATAGGCCTCTCAACGCAAGCAATCGCGATATTGCTAGCCATATACTTTCTTATATTCTAATCCCCACCTGCAATCTACCCCTACAATCTATCTATTTTCCCTGCCCCGCGCCTGCGGGGTTATTTTCTGAAATCTCTGACCACTTCTCCTATAGCGACGGCAAGGGGAATCGCGAGTAAAATTCCCCAGAATCCTATAAGCTTTGAGCCAACAAGAAGAGCGACAATAATAACAATAGGACTCAATCCCAGCGCTTTTGAGGTAAATATCGGCATAAAAAGATGCTGCTGAACCTGCTCTAGCGCCACATATATAAGCACTGCTCCAAGAGCGAGCATCGGCGACTGGAAAGAGATAAGCGCGAACGTAAGAAACCCGGTAAGGACGGCCCCTATTACCGGAACAATCTCGAGCACTCCGGCCATGAAGGCAATGGTAAGGGCGTACTTTACTCCCATGAGCCAAAGCGCGAGAAACAGAAATGTACCCGTAAAAACGCCGAGGAGTAATTGAGTTTGAAACCACCTTCCGATCCTCTCCTGCACTCGTTTCCATAGATCTGTGGCGTATTCCTGGTGTGCTGCCGGAAGAAATGATTTTAAGAATTGTTCAATGCCGTTTTTTTGAAGCACCAGATAAAACGACACAACAACAACCAAAATAAATGAGATCAACCCTCCAAACACATTTGAGGTGAAACCAAAAATGTTTGATACACCGCCCTTAAAGCCAAATTGAATCGTTTGGAGAAATGACTGTACTTGCGTTTGAAG